>QHQV01000409.1 GCA_003219945.1 Verrucomicrobiota bacterium
TGGGCGCGCGCGCCGAACTGAAATGGGAACAGACCATGATCGAGCTGCATCCCGCCGCGAACGACAAACAGGCAATCGGCCATTTCAAGTACCAGAACACTGGCAGCACGCCTGTGCACTTTAAGTCTGTTCATGCCTCCTGCGGTTGCACCACTGCGCAAAGCCAGAAGGAAGAAGTGCCGCCTGGAGATAAAGGCGAGATCACGGCCACATTCAACATCGGAGACCGTACCGGTACACAGGTCAAAACTGTGACTGTGGAAACCGACGAGGCCACAAATCAGAGAACAGTGCTCACTCTGAAGGCGGAAATCCCACAGCAGCTCGAGATCACCCCAAATTTCGTGTTTTGGAAACAGGGCGACAAGGCGGACACAAAGACAATTAACGTAAAAGTAGGCAAAGATTTTACGGTCAAACATATCAAGGTCACGTCATCGACTCCCGATTTTCAAACCAAAGTGGAGGAAGCTGGTAATGGCCAGTTCAAAATCGACGTGAAACCGCAGGATACTAACAAAATCGTCGCTTCGATGCTGACGATTCAGCCCGAGGATTCACAGAAGGTGTTTTACGCCACTGCGCGGATTACCAACGCTCCGAATGTTCCCGTCGCTCCAGCTGGTGCGACTGCGCCGGCTCGTCCGACTGCTCCGACTGGTCAAACGCATTGAAATTTTTACTCGCACGCCAGGCTGCTGTAGTGGCAGCCTTGGCGCTTTTCCCTGCGGCCGGCGAGGCGGTCTACTTCCGCGACAAGATTTCGTGGCGCTCCGCCATTGCGCCGTCGGAAATGGTGACTGTCGAGCAGGCGCGCGGATGGGGCGACAGTGCGATCTGGGTTGATGCACGACCGGACGATGAGTTCGCGAGCGATCACGTTCCCGGCGCGATTTCGTTGAACGAAGACCGGTGGGATGAATTGCTGCCGCAATTCCTGGCGGTGTGGATGCCCGGCAAAAAAATCGTCGTCTATTGCAGCAGCCTGAGCTGCAACGCCAGCCGGGAAGTGGCTCGGCGCCTGCGCAAGGAAGCGCAGCTCTCCGACGTGTTCGTGCTCGAAGGCGGCTGGGAAGCGTGGCTGAAAAAGAACAGATGAACCAAACACCGAACGTCGAAGAGCGAAGATCGGATATCGAATTGCCGGGTGATGTTGGGTCGTTAGGCGTTTGGCGTGTTCTCTGGCGAATTCTCGATTTCGTTCTCGCCGGGATTTTCATTTACGCCGGAGCGCTCAAGGCATTTGATCCGGTTCAGTTCGCCAGCGACATCGATAATTACAAAATTCTGCCGTGGCCGGTTAGTGTCGCACTCGCGTTTTATCTCCCTTGGCTGGAAATTTTCTGCGCACTTGGACTCGTGTTTCGTTTTTTATATCGTGGCGCGCTGTCGATTTTGAGTGTGTCGATCGTTGTCTTCACGCTTGCCACGATTGCGGCAAAAGTTCGCGGACTCGATATCACCTGCGGCTGTTTCGGTCACGCCAGCCAACACTGGAGTTTTCCAAGCCATCTCGCGACGAATCTTGCAATTCTCGCTGGGCTGCTCGCGCTTTTGTTCAAAGCCACTTCTGGAAATAGACGACAAAATGCGGTCTAATTCTCGTTAGGTCGTGACCTCTGCGAGCGCATTAATGCGCTTTGGACAGCCGGTGGATGGCCTATTGTTTGAAGGAGAAACACCCGCTAGACTGACTTCTCCACTATAATGAGAAGAGTAATCCCATGAATGGCTCAGTCTTGATACCAAGCCTGCGATACAAGGACGCACCTGCAGCAATTGCGTGGCTCGAGCAAGCATTCGGCTTCGAACGTCATGCGGTCTACGAGGGACCTGATGGCACGGTGGCTCACGCGGAGCTGCGCTTCGGCAACGGCATGGTGATGCTGGGGTCGGCGAGCAACAAGAGTCCGCTTAAGCATCTGTATGTCAGCCCGGTGGAGATTGGCGGACGCGTGACCTCGCCGCTCTATCTGATTGTGGAGGATTGCGAGCCGGCCTACGCTCGGGCTCTCGCCGCAAAAGCGGAGATCGTTATGGACATGAAGAGCATGGAATATGGTGGCAAGGCGTTCACGGTCGGGGATCCTGAAGGATACCTTTGGTCCTTGGGCGAGTATTCCCCATGGACCTAGAAAGAAACCGTCACCACCTAACCGGGCGCCCACCCAGCCGCTAGCCGTAGGACTAAGAGCCACTAACCCGCCGACCAAGGTGAGTAATTGCTAATGACCTTCGCGTGATTAGGAAATTGAAGTCCGGCAAGTATCGGCTCTACTCTCGCAAGAAAGATCCGCGAATCGGCAAACGAAGAAATCTCGGCACCTTCAACAGCAAGGCGGCGGCGAAGAAACACGAACGCGCGGTTCAGTATTTCAAACGGCACTAGCGCTGTAAGAATGTTGTAGCGACCAGGGCCTATGGCCGGTTGAGTCATCACCAATATTTCCAAGGCCGAACGCCCTTTTGCCGGCTTGATTAACCTAGCCTGCCCGAGACTATACTGCGTCGTGATGATTCAGGTACGGTTCTTTCTTCGATACGCGCTTTGGATCACGGTCTTTGTGGCGATAGGACATGCGACCACGCAGGTTCTCGCTGAATCGCTACTCGCGCAGCAAACGCAAGCGACGCCGCCGATTACGACTACCGCACAACCACCGACGACCGCACCGATGAATCAGTCGCCTCAAGCGAACACCGGCCAAACGCAATCATCCTTGGAAGCGAAAGTCCGGCCGTCGGTGATTTGGGTGACGGCCTTCGATTCAAAAGGGAATTTGTTGCGGACGGAGAGCGGCTTTTTCATTTCGCCGGACGGCAGATTTGTTACTAGGGCAGATGCAGTTGAAGGTGGCGCTAATGCCGTCGCGAAGACTGCGGACGGTGGAATTTACAACGTGAGCGGAGTTCTAACCGTTTCGAAGTCGGCAGATTTGGCGGTGCTCAAGGCCGAGGTCAAGGGTCAAGCCCAAAAAGCTTTTGAGGTTTCTCGATCTAAACAAAACCGGCGAGCTGTCGGCAGGCGCAAGGGTCGCAGTCGTCGGCAGCGCGCTGGCTGGAAACGAGGGTGCGGCTCGCGAAACAACAATCACCGGGCAATCGTCCGATCGATTGGAAATCGCGGGGACAACTGCCGCGAGTTCCGTCGGGTCGCCGGTCGTAAATGAAAATGGGGACGTTGTTGGCATCGTCGCGTCGGCTGGAGAAAAAACCATTGCTCGTCCTGTCGCTGCCTTGGACTCGGTCTTGTCTCGAGTCACGGCCGATACTCAGGCACGCTGGCCGCAAACGGCCCAAACGAGCCCTACACCGCAGGCGACGCCGAAGCCGCGATTGCTCTATGCGCCTGCGCCGTCGTTTCCGCCCGGCCAGTCTCTGCCTGGACAATCGGGGACAGGCCGTTTCCGATTGACGTTCGATTCGCAGGGAAATGTTACGAACATCCAGATCGCCACGTCTACCGGAAATCCGTACTTCGACCAGGCGGCGATAAAAACGCTTGGGCAATGGAAGTCTGCTCCGAGTCAGGGATGGCAAGCGACGGTTCCAGTCACCTTCAAAACGCGGTGACCAAAAGTCAAACTGCTGCGCTTGGATTTCGAGTGAAAGCAGGTTGGGCGGCGGTTGTGCTCCTGACAGACACAGCGCATTCCCCGCAGCTCTCGGATGTCAGTCGCATCGAGCTGTGCGATCCACGACTTCCCGAAACCCGGCAGCCATATCATGCAGCCATGGGAAAACTCGAAACGAACTCGACAAAACTGGATCAGCGCGAGCGGGTGGTGCGAAGCATTTCGCAACAGGCACTTACAATACTTCTTAAAGGCTATCAGCAAAAAGGATTTCGGATCAGGCGCGCTGCGCTTGTGGTGGGAAGCCAGATCGATCCCGCTAAGATCGCAAATCCGCACATTCGAGCGCATGCCCTCGAAGGGCAGTTATTTCGGTCGGCGATGGAGCAAACTTTGCAGGATCATAAGGTTCGCACTGACGTTCTTCTCGAACGCGACGCTTACTCCATCGTCGCTGCGCGGTTAAGACAGTCCAGTCATGATGTGGAACGGGCGATACAGGATTTCGGGCGATCGGCGCCGGCGAAACGTGGACCATGGCGCGCAGAGCAAAAGCTCGCCGTGCTTGCTGCGTTATTTGCGCTCGGATAGTCGTGGAATTATGGCAACCGAAGCGGGTGTCCTACAATGTTAATTGTGAGGATGAAAATTCGGCCCGCCGTTGAAGCGGATCGCAATGCTATCTGGAACATTTTCCGCGAGGTCGTTGCGGCGGGAGATACGTATGCGTTGGACCCGAACATCTCACGCAAAGATGCGCTGGCGTACTGGTTTGTGCCCGGCACGCAGACGTACGTAGCGGAACAACCACCTATGGGGATTGCTGGCACTTATATTTTACGGCCTAACCAGTCAGGTGGGGGGGCGCACGTCGCCAACGCAGGATTCATGGTTTCGGCTAGCGCTCGGGGACAGGGAATCGGTCGCGCAATGGCCGAGCACTGCTTGAGCGAGGCGCGCCGACTTGGTTTTCGCGCGATGCAATTCAATTATGTGATTTCCACGAATATCGCTGCGATCCGTCTATGGCAGGACCTCGGTTTCGAAATTGTTGGCACATTGGCGAGTGCGTTCCGTCATCCTGAGAAAGGATACGTCGATGTTTATGTGATGTATCGTTCCTTGCTAGAGCGTCGCGTTCGGCGCGCCCGGCGATCGCGCCCCAGCAGCTAAACAATCATTGCAAAGTAAGCGGTTTCCGGCTGAACCTAAGCAGCGGAATGCAGACGGTGATTCAAGTAATTGCGACCGGGACCGGATCGTTGCGGAATAAAATCATGAGCGATCCGCAACTGGAGAAAAAATTCGACTTTATCAAAGTCTGGCATAAACAGCCGAGCCGTCCCCATGGCTGGGCGAAAATACACAGTACTCGCGATGTTCATGGAGCAATCAACCTGGAGTGGCACGCGCGCAGCAGAACATTGATTTGCCGCGTAGTGACAAAGCACGGCACCAAGCCGAACTCAATTATGGTGATTT
>QHQV01000297.1:0-3252 GCA_003219945.1 Verrucomicrobiota bacterium
TTGCGGAGCTAATGCAACGCTCGAAGCACACGGTGTTGATGCTGAGGAGGCCGTGGAGCGCCTACAAAACTTGCTCGGCGAATTGGATAAGTTCGACGAATCCTAACGCAGAGGTCGTGCGACTAGAATTCCGCTATCGGAGCCATAGCGATAAAGGTATTTCGAGAGCTGGTCGTCTACGACTACTTTGCCGTAATTGCTGGGGGACGAAGCGTGCATGAAATGTAAAACACCGTCACTCGCGCGCAGTGCAAGTCCCACGTGTGCGGTCGAATGGAGTCCGTTTCGTTCGCGCGAAATCAGGCCAATGACGTCGCCGCTGCGCAATTTCGGCTCGATCTTCGCGACTTGGCTTTTTGGAATTTCATAGAGCGGCCGCGACGATACATTCGCTTCCATGCGCGCCAGCGGCCCGAGCAACGAGCGATTGGCGGCAAGATAACGATAGTGCTGCCAGCCAACGCTCATCTCGCCAGCAGAATGTGGGCCGCTGCGCCCGCCAAGCTGGCGCGTCACATCTTCCACCAAACCGCGGCGATCATTATCGTAAAGCCAGTCTTCCAGGTAATGCAGCCGGGAAAGATAATCGCCCGTGCATTGGCCGCCGCGATAACGGTCCGTCTCGATGTGATACAGCAAACGTTCCGGAGTCCAATTTGATTCCGGTTCGTTTAACATTCGCGCAAAACCAAGTGCCGTTTCGAAAAACGTCCAGCAGTCCATCCCGTAGAAATTCACCGAAGGCGATTCAATTCGGTTATCGATCTCCAGAGTGAAATGTCTGTAGCGGGTGCCGACCAGCGCTTTTCCAACCGCCGCCGTCCGATCACCGATGGGTAGTGATTTCCAATTCTCTGCTTTCGCCTTGGCAACCAGCCGGTTGAATTGGTCCTGTCCCTTGAACACAGTGCCGAATGGCAAGCGAGATTCGGACGCCATCCCGGCTGAACAAATCAAAGATAGTATGACGCAGACCTTCCAGCTCCGCATGTGAAAAGATGTAACTGAACGCGGGATGTAGAAAGTTACAAGATCAAAAAGATTAGACGCTTAGACGTGAAGCGCTCGGTCAACGCCGCGTGTGAAGTTTGTAACGTTTTAACGCTTTCCACTTTGTAACTGTCTCATATCCTTCTAAGACCGTGCCAATTCGCTTTCCGAAAAAGAATCGGCGAAATATTGTTCGTCAAGCGCCCGACGATGATACTCCTGTTCCACTGCGGCATTCCACCCGGGTCCGACTGCGTCCGCGCTCCGACTGGCACAAACGCAATTTCCTGACCAGCGTTTTGATTCCATCGCTGTTCGTAAAGCGATCCGGCGAATACGCGCCGCCGCAATTTCCGAACCTTCGTCAAGGCGAGATCTGCATTACGTGGATCGGCCATGCTTCATTTCTCATCCAAACGCACGAGGTAAACATCTTGATCGATCCGATTTGGTCGAAATGGCTCAAGGTCATCAAACGATTGAAACAGCCTGGGTTCGAAATCCATCATCTGCCTTCGATTGACTTCGTACTCGTGACCCATGCCCATTTTGATCACCTCGACCGGCGCACGTTGCGGCGCGTAGCCGCGAATCAACCTATCGTGGTTCCAACCGGCGTGGGAAACCTGGTTCACGATCTAGGGTTTCACATCGTGCACGAACTCGACTACTGGCAGACCGTCAAACTCGGGCCGCTTAAGATTTCGCTTACGCCATGTCACCACTGGGGAGCCCGGTTTCTTGCGGATTTGCACCGCGATTTTGGTGGGTTTGTGATCGCATCGAACGGCCGCACGATTTTTCATTGCGGCGACACAGCTTATTTTCCGGGCTTCAAAGAAATTGGCGACCGGTTCAGTCTCGATTTGGCGTTGCTTCCCATCGGCGCCTACGAGGCACCTACAGGCCGTCAAGTCCACATGAATCCCGAAGAAGCGGTAAGAGCGTTTCTGGAATTGGGCGCCAAGACTTTAATCCCGATGCATTACGGGACATTCCCTCTCGGTTTCGAGCCGCTTCACGAACCGCCGCAGCGATTGCTTGCAGCAGCACGCGCGCACGGAATCGAGAACAATGTGCTAGTG
The DNA here is from genome assembly GCA_003219945.1 of Verrucomicrobiota bacterium. GTDB lineage: Bacteria > Verrucomicrobiota > Verrucomicrobiia > Chthoniobacterales > UBA10450 > Udaeobacter. Next base: position 2,076 of record QHQV01000297.1, read on the forward strand.
ATGACCGAAGGCAAGCCGGTGGTGCTGTGAGAATTTTAGTCGCCACGGATGAACACGGATGAAACAGGGATTGCTTTTCCTGATCCGTGAAAATCCGTGTTAATCTGTGGCCAAATCTTACCGGCGCGCTCTCAGCTGGATTACTCGTCGTTGGTTTTTGCCTGATATTGCTGTGGCACAATCCGCTCGTTTTTTGGAATGACGATTATGAGTTGTCTGTGCTGCCGGTGTTCGCCGACATGGCGCGCAGTTGGTCCGAAGGTCATTGGCCGATCCTGAGTCCGTATTCCTGGGTATGCGGCAATCTCGCGGGCGAATTCCAGTACGGCACGTTTTCGGTTTTTGTAAATGCGGCGGTCGTTTTGATCTGGAAATTTCCGCTCACATTTCCACAACAGGCGGCTGCACTTTCGATCGCGCACCTTTTTGTGCTCGCGATTGGCGCATTCTCGCTCGCGCGCGATCGCGGTTTTTCGGTCGCCTTATCCATCTTTGTCGCGCTGATCGCCTCGTTAAACGGTTGGATTATTTGCTGGGGCGCCAGCGATTGGTTCGGTGCGCTCGGTGCGTTCACCTGGCTGCCATGGGGGTGGTGGGGCGCAGAGCGCGCTCTCGGTTCGCGCCGAACAAAGTGGCGCTTCCTTTGGCCGGCGCCATTCGTCTATCTGCTCGTCACGGGTGGATTTCCCTACACGGTCTTAATGCTGTTGCTCCTTATTGCATGGTTGTCGATCAAGTCCGTGGTCCAAACCCGCAATATTTTCACGATCCTCCCGATGCTCTTCGGCGTGGCACTCGGTTTTGGACTTTCCGCCCCCGCATGGCTGGCGCTTCTTGATCTGGTTCAGGGTTCCGCCCGCGAGTTGCAGTCGTCTGCAGCACATTGGCAGTGGCGCGTTCCACCTGCGGCGCTGCCGGGATTAATTCTCCCATCGTGGACGGTGAACTGGACCGATTTTTCTTCGCGCGGTCGCTCGCATACGGCAGCGGAATTCGCTTGCGGGTTGGTCGCTCCTGCCGCGCTTATCGCCGGACTCGTATGGCGTCCTGCCCAACTCGTTAGGCAAATTAAATGGGAGCTTGTGCTGCTGTTGCTCGTGCTTTTGCTCTGCATGACTCCAACCGCCAGCCTGTTCCGTTGGAGTTTTCGATGGCTGCCATTTTTTCATCTCGTCCT
>QHQV01000297.1:3302-12374 GCA_003219945.1 Verrucomicrobiota bacterium
ACCGGCCCCGGCTGTCGCGGCGCTTGGACTCGTCGTTTTGATAAGCGTCGCCGCATTGATCTTCCATACAACTGGTTCGTACGGTTTTCCGCTCACTTGGATTTTTATCGGATTGGCTGCGGTTTGGGTTTGTTTGGAATTCCTGCTACGCAGCTCCGCTTTTCAATTTTGGGTGCCCGTGGCAATTACATTTTGCGCCCTAGTTACCACGTATCTTTGCCTCCCGACAAACTGTGGAGTGCCGCGATATAATTTTTCTCAAGAACTGATTAAACCTGAACCGCTCGATCCGCAGCGGCTTTATCTCAGTGTGTATCCATGGGCGGAACTTACCTATGCTGCGACAAACAAGCCGCAGCCGGTCGGCCAAACTCTACGGCCGGGAAGCACCTCGATGTGGGCCGGCTTGCGATTCGTCAATGGCTACAGCCCGATCCGCGCCGCAGGCGTGGCGCGCGAATTCGCAACCAGCATCCACGGTGAAATTAATCCTGACGTAGGAAGCCATTTACTCAATCATCAAGCCGGCAGAGATGGCGAGCTCGCTCTGATGGGCGTGGACGGCGTCGTCGTTGCGCAAGAGGTGAGTATTACGCCCCAGCCGAGTTCTGAATGGGAACTGGTCGTTTCAACTGATGAAGGAAAGGTTTTTCATCGGCGCCGCGCGCCGTTCTCACGCGTGCGCTCGGTTACCTCAATCGATTCGCGGCCGAACGACCAATTTGTGCTGGCGACGATCTCACAGGTTAATGAATCGCGAAATTTCGTTAACGCAGATATTGATGTACCAGCGGGTGATCGGTCAGCGCTTTTGACTTTTTCGCGCCCATATTTCCGCGGATACAAAGCCAGAATTGGAAATCAGAAACTCGCCATGACGTCTTATCGCGGATTATTTCCAATTTTGGAAGTTCGAGCGGGCACACATGGGCGCCTCACGGTTGAGTATAGACCAGCTTGGTTGCTGTGGGGAGGGTGCTTGGCTGTCGTTTCAGGATTGATCGTCCTCCTCGGCATTATCGCCGCGTGGCGCTACTCTTGTTCGACTGGAACGGAATCATGTTCTTGATTTCTATTTTTGCCTCGGTCGCTTTCGCCGCCGCTGGATGCAATCGATTCCAGGATGATTCCGACGCAACGGCAAATTCGTTGAGACTCAGTCATGTCGGAATATCTGACTTCACCCTTGCTTGACATGAAATGCGTGCGGTAAATCCCATCCGCGTCCGCATCGCTGCAATACGTACTCAAGAGCCACCGGTTTTCGCCGCGGAAACATCCCTCGATCCTGCCTTCGTCCTCTGGAGAAAGCATTTCAATGTTGGTTGATCGAAACTCCTTTGGGAGCGCGCGCGTCAGGGCCAGCATCAGCCGGTTGTCGTGAACATCAGAGAAAAGATAGCGATTTTTCGACAGAACGTGCAGGATCGAGACGTCGAGACTGGGATTTCGGGCTTCGCTTTCAAACCTGTACTCTTTCCGTGAAAGGCCGAGCAGATTGAAACAATCCTGAGCAGGATTTCCGCCGGCTAGCAATTCCGGAAATTAAAAATGGGACGTGGATGTTTGCCGCTGGGAGCGTGGATTTCCACGTTTCAATGTCGCGCTTGAAGGCTGGTGTACGGCTGTCCAGACATTGAGCAACAAAATCGCTGAGCGACGCTCCCGTTTTCAGCCCCCATTGCTTCCAAGCCGACGGTATCCATTGAAGTTGAGGCCGAAGGTAAAAAATTACCGACACGTCACATTGGCTGTCGAGTCCTGCCAATAGATCGGCCATTCCGGGATTAGTCAGCTTTTCGGCGCTCGGGATCGCAAGCTGATGTCCTTTTCGCTTTAACAGAGGTGCAATTTCGGCGTTGAGTCTTCGCGTGAGGTTTTCGGAATGCTTCCTCGCCTGCTCAAGACACCAAATCGGCGTGCCGATGAGATCGGCAGCCGTTTCCGCAATCCTCAAGTTTTTATCAAAAACAAAACATTATCCTTCTGTAGGTTGCGAAAATTCTGGAAAATCGCAGTGCGAATGCTCGCACTTCCGCACTTCGCAAATCCCGTATGAATAAGAAGGCGCGATCTCACGTAAGGCGGCGTTAAGACGGCGTGTTTATAGCAGCACGGCGCTTAGAGTTCCTTGGGATCCTCGAGCAATTCGATCACAAGTTTGAGCAAACGGCTTGCGCCGCCGCCGTCGATGCTTCGATGATCGAAGCTTAAGGTGATTTGCGCCTCGGTTTTGGGTACGAATTCGTTTTTGGTTTCTTCCCACGACGGAACCTTTTTGCCGACGCCGAGACCGAGCAGCAAGGTTTGATCGGGGAGAGGAATCGGCGTGCCCCATTCCATTCCGAAAATCCCGAAGTTGGAAACCGTGGCGATGCCGCCGGTCTGCATGTCAGGCGAAATCCGTCGCTGTCGCGCGAGCTCGATCAGTTCCTTGTATTTTGTGGTGAGATCGGCAAGCGACGTTTTGTCGGCACCGCGAATAACGGGCACCATGATTCCGTCTTCAGCTTCGACGGCAATTCCAATGTCAATCGAGTTTGATTGCACCACGCGATTCCCGAAGAATTTCGCCGCCGCGGCTGGATTTTCCGCCAGCGCAAGCGCAAGCGCGCGCAGCGCGTAAAGGCCGAGGCCGGGCTTCGGATCGCGCGATTGCCGATCTTTTAACATTGGATCGAGATTCACCGATGAACCGATTGTTGAAAGAGGACGTGTCCAACTCCGACGCATCGCATCGGCCACACCGGCACGAATCTTTGAGGCCTCATGCGCTGTCTGGTCCTCGATCTTGTGCAGAAAACTTTCGAGGTCTTTGATCGTGACGCGATTGCCGGTGCCGGTTCCCATGATCCCTGCGAGATCGGCAGTTGTCAGCTGCAATTCAGCCATGCGCGCGCGTACGCGCGGGGACATGAAGGTTGCGCCTTTCGTAATCGCTGGAACGGGCAGACCGTCGGCCCGGTCGCCGTCGCGTGCACCGATCTTCTTCCCTCGCGCCGGAGCAACTTCCTGATCGGCGCGCACAGGAATCTCTTCCGCGACTTCCTTCTGCGGTGAAGCTGGTGGCGCGTGTTTGGCGAACCGTGCAGCGTCTTGTTCGTTTGCTTCAACGTAACCGAGTACTGCGCCCACGGGATAAGTCTCCGTCAATTGCACGGTGATTCGCTCAATCTTGCCCTTGCAAGGCGTGGTTACGCCCATGACCGCTTTGTTCGTCTCGACGTCGATGATTTCCTGATCGTCCACAACTTCGTCGCCAGGTTTGATCTTGATATCGACGATGGTGGCTTCGGCAATTGATTCGCCGAGCTGCGGCATGATGATCGGGACTTGCGGCATGGATTTACTCGCGAAGCAACGCCCCCGCTTTTGCGACAATATTTTTTGCGTTTGGCCGGTGCGCGCTCCAGAGATTTGGATGATATGGAATCGGTGTGTCTTTCGCATTGAGACGTTGGGGCGCGGCATCGAGCAGATGAAAGCCTTGGTTAGTGACCCGTGCGATAACCTCCGCAGTCGTGCCGCCCCAGGGAAATGATTCGCCGACGCAAAGCAAGCGGCCGGTGCGCGCGATAGAAGCAAGCACGGTATCGGTGTCCAATGGCTTGACCGTGCGCAGGTCGACAACCTCAACCTCGAAACCTTCACGCGCGAGTTCCTCCGCAGCGGCTAGAGATTCCTGCGTCATTGCGCTGTAACTCACGATCGTGAGATCGCGCCCCTCCCGCGCAATGCGCGCACGTCCAATTGGCAAACCTTTGTCCGGCAATTTGTCGGCCTTGAGATGGTAATAAAGATATTTGTGCTCGCAGTAAACGACAGGGTCATCGATGGTCACAGCTTCGATCAACATCGTGTAAGCGTCTTCCACCGTGGCCGGTGTCATCACTATCAGACCCGGATAATGCGCGTAAAGCGATTCCATAGATTGACTGTGAAACGGACCGCTTCCCTTCGTTCCGCCACAGGGCAAACGCACGGTGATCGGCACCGGCACGCCTGTTCGCCAGTAATGCGTACCTGCGTTGTTTAGGATTTGGTTCAGGGCGATGCTTGAGAAATCCGCAAATTGCATTTCCACAATCGGCCGCATCCCCTGCATCGCAGCGCCAATGGCAGTACCGACGATCGCATCTTCACTGATCGGTGTGTTCAACACGCGCTTCGGAAATTCCTTCGCTAAGCCTTTCGTTGCCTTGAAGGCGCCGCCAAATGTCCCACCGACATCCTGTCCGTAAATGAAAACGCGATCGTCGTCGCGCAACAATTTTGCCTGCGCTTCTCGAATCGCTTCGAGATAAGTGATGCTCATGGCTGTACCACGTGAATCGTTAATCGGAATTCCGATCTGACGTTGTAACGGTGTAACGGATCAGGTTGATGAGATTCGTCATTCGTCCTCGCCCACGTGGTCAACAAGATCGCGTGTGGATAACGCGCACCAATCTTCTTTGTCAGCTTCTGGCACGGCTTCTTTTTGAGCAGTGGCAACTGCGTCATCTACTTGCGCGACGGCGTCTTTGCGCCATTCGGCCAGCGCATTCGGATCCAGCAGATTGGATTCGATAATCGTTTGCTCGGCGAGCTTCAAACAGTCCCGCGCAAAGGGCTGACCCTTCATATCTTCGGGTACGTAGCTGGCGTCATCGTGTTCACCATGACCGGAAAGGCGCAGCAGCGAGGCGACCACTAACTGCGGCGGACGCCCTGCACGCGCGCGTTTGACTGCGCCTCCAATTACATCCAGGCACGCGGCAAGATCGGTGCCGTCCAGACTATAACCTTCGAACCCGTATCCGATTGCCCGCTCCACCAGGTCATCGCACGCGAATTCGCGGTCGTTAGGCGTTGAGTACGCGTAATGATTATTTGTCGCAACCACCACAAGGGGCACCTGTTCCACAGCGGCTATGTTCATTCCTTCGTGAAACGCACCGGTTTGCATTCCGCCTTCGCCGATACACGACAGGCCGACGAAATCTTTCTCTCCTCGAAATCGTTTCGCCATCAATGTGCCGACGGTAACTGAAACCATCGCGCCCAGATGACTGATCATCGCCAGTTCGTTGTCGCGTGGATGCCCTCGATGAATATTGCCGTCGCGCCCACGCATCGGGCCCAGGCGCGAGCCGAGATATGTGCGCGTGACGTCAACTAACGGTTCGCCAAACGCAGATCGCCCGGCCTGGTCACGAATCAGCGGCGCAAAAATGTCGCCTTTTTCTAAAAACAAACCGCATGCGACGCTGACCGCTTCCTGGCCCTTACCGATGTAAACGCCGCCTGTGATCTGACCGCCGCGATAGAGACTAACGAGCTTTTCCTCAAGTGCACGTGCCAGCAGCATCCAGCGAAAGGCTTCCAGAAAACGTTCGTGGGGAGGCGCGGTTTTGTCTGCAGCAGCTTCCCCCAGCGATGCGGGCGTACGCTTTTTTCTTTTTAATTTTGCAGTCCGCTGCGCCGTCTGAAGCATCGCGTCATTTTAGCCAAGATCAGCAACTGCGCGCAAAGTTTTTTGTGGTACGGCGGTCTTGGCCATGGGGCAGATAGAAGTCTCGCCTCCTGCTGAAATTTCTGTTGAGGTTCAGCAGGCTGGAAGCCCGCTGGCCACACAGGCAAGATGCCTGTGCTACTATCGCGCCGCTAGTGCGAGGCGCCCCTGAGTCGGCGCGTGCGCGTCACCGTTTGAGGCTGCTTCAGTGACAGGTTGTGGTGGGGCAGTGAGTTTGACGCCGACCAACTTGCTTACCCCGCGCTCTTCCATCGTAACGCCATACAGAACATCAGCTTTCGCGATCGTCCGTTTGTTGTGCGTGATGATGATGAATTGGCTCTGCTGCACGAACCGGTCGAGCACGCGGATGAAGCAGTTGATGTTGTTTTCGTCGAGCGGCGCATCCACTTCGTCGAGAATGCAGAACGGACTCGGGCGTACCATGTAAATTGCAAACAGCAACGCGACAGCTGTCATTGCACGTTCGCCACCACTCAAAAGGGACACGCTTTGCAATTGTTTCCCCGGCGGCTTCGCCGTGATCTCGATGCCGCAGTTCAGCGGGTCGTTCTCGTCCAGCAGTGACAAGTCCGCGCGCCCGCCACGGAATAGCTCGCCAAACATTTGCCGGAAGTTCGTCCGAACTTGCTCAAAGGTTTCGGCGAATAGTTTCCTTGTTGTGGAATTGATGCGCGCGATCACGTCGAGCAGTTCGCGCTGGGAATTGATAAGATCCGCGTTTTGCCCTTCAAGGAACTTATAACGCTCCTCGAGTTCGTCGTACTCGTGTACGGCCTCGAGGTTCACTGGTCCCATGTTGTCCAGCTGTGTTCTAAGGTCGGCGATAACTTTTTCCAAGTCTGGAGGGGTGAGCTCCGGCAAGCCCGGCTCCAGTTTGTCGTTACGCCTTACTTGCGCTTTGAACGTCTTTTCGAACGCCGCTTCATCAGGTGTGAAGGCGCGAAGATCGATCTGATAGCTGCGCGAAATGTGCCCGAGGAGATTGTCGATCTTCATCTGGAATTGCGATTCCCGGAGTTGTCCCTGTGCGCGCCGGTCCTGTAACTCGCTTAACGAGTCTCGCACACGCCGCAGCTCGCTTTCCCGATCGGAAACCGCGGCAAGTCGTGTGGCGCGCTGGCTGGCGATTTTCGCGCTATTCGCTTGTGCCTCAGCACGCTGCGCCGTTTGAGTTTGGATCAGCTTTTCAGATTCACGCGACTCCTCGGCCTGCGCAGCTAACTTCCGTTCGTATATCGCGATGTCCGCTTCCCGCAATGTGATCAGCTCGGCCAGCTCGGCATCACGCGCGCTCAATGGTTCGCGTTGCGCAATCAAATTTTCGTGCCGCTGGCGGTCGGTTGCGACGCCGAGCCGCAGTTCATTGGTTCTCTCGGTCAACTCTTCCTCGCGCAGCACTGTCTGTTTCTGCGCAGCTTCGAATGCGCCTAACTCGGTCTTTTGATTGGCCAATTGATCGCGGCACGATTGAAGATCCCGCTCCACATGCGCGATCCGTTCGTCAGCGGCCGCTAGCTGGCGCTCCAGGGCGATTTTTTCCGACTGCAAAGTATCGATTTTGCGTCCTACCTCGCTCAGTTCGCCCTGAAGCCGCGAAGCGGTTTCAAGGGCAGTTTTCGCTTCGTCTCGCCGGGCGCTGACTGAATCGCATTCGTTTGCCAGGATAGCTTCTTGTTTTGCTAGAGCGGCGATCTGCGCTTTGCGTTCGAGCAAAGAGGCTGCGCGGGCTTCGCTGCTTGCTGTGAAAACGATTCCCTGTCGAGAAACATACTCTCCGCCGAGCGTGGCCATCGCCAGAGCAGGTTCTCGCTCTTTGCACTCGACCGCCTGTTCCAATTCCGGAAAAATGGCGACGTCACCAAGCAAACGTGTGACGACTGCCTCCAGCGGTTTCGGTGCTTTCGCCTTGTCGGTAGCCCACGCGAGCGCCTCCGGTGGCAGAGCTTTTTGCGCCGATTGCGGCGCAGTCGGCGTCAGGTTGGGGATGAGCAACGCGGCGTTTCCCAGCTTTTTTTTCTTTAGATGCCCAATGATTTCCGAAACAACTTCCGCATCTTTTAAGATGACGGCGTGCAGATTACGGCCCAGGGCGGCTTCAATCGCCTGAATAAATTTCGGATCAACATCGAGTTGCGCAACGAGCGAACCGGCGATCGCGTCCCGGAATTTTTCAGGACCCTCGCCGCCTTTGACCAGCTCTTGCGAACCTTCGGCGAGGCCTTGACCCTCGTCATTCAGTTGACGCAACACGTCCAGACGTGATCGCTTTTCGGCGAGTGTGCGATGGAGCATGGCAAGATCCTGTTCCGCCTGAGCGAGTAATTTCTCCTTTTCGCGAAGCCTGGTCTCGACGTCGATCGGGTGGATGCGCGCCGCTTTGAGCGAGACCGCGATTTGGCCGACGATCTTGTCACGCGCTTTGGCCAATACTTCGATCTCTTTTAGGAGTTGTTCGATTTGTGCATGAGTCAATTCACGGCGCGCTTTGGTTCCGGTGAGTTCCTCTTCGAGAGATGAAATCCGGCTTTCGGATTTCGAGAGCTCGAGGTGCAATTCCTGCAGCCGCCTGACCCGGTCGCTCCGCTTCTTATGGATTTCTCCGGCCAGCACCGATAGCTCGGTCAGTTCGGCTTCCTTTTCTTTCAAGTGGTGCTCGATTTCCGCGATGGAACTGTTCGTCTGCTTGATTTGCGCCGCCTGCTGGTTGCGTTTGCGTTCAGCCTCGGCGACATCACGCCGAGCGCGTTCGATCAGTTCGGCCAGTTCATGCGCGCGCTGACGGTTGAACTCGATGCGGCTGCGATGCGCTGCAATCTCGCTGTCCAGTCGCTGAACTTCTGCACGGGAATCGGCGATCTCGATGTCGATTTTGTCCAGGGCGGCGCGTTCTTCGGCGAGCGCGTTTTCGCCGTCGTCGATTTTCGCGCGCGTAGTCTTCTCGCTGTCCATCAAACGGTTGATTTCTTCCAGGCACGCGGCCAGGCCGCGCTCGAGCGAAGCCAGTTGTTTGGAAGCATGATGTGTCTCGAGCATGCGCAGATCTGCATGCAACCCCTGATAGCGTCGCGCTTTCCCCGCCTGCCGCTGAAGTGAACCGATCTGGCGTTTGACCTCCTTGATCACGTCGCCGATGCGCAACAGGTTCGCTTCCGTTGCCTCGAGCTTTCGGAGCGCCTCTCGTTTTTGCGTTTTATATTTCGTGATCCCGGCTGCTTCTTCGAACACCGCGCGTCGATCTTCGGGACGCGAACTCAAAATCATGTCGATTCTGCCTTGCTCCATCATGGAGTAAGCGGTGCGTGCGATCCCGGTGTCGGCGAAAAGACTTTGAATGTCGCGCAGGCGGCACGGCGTTTTGTTCAGCAAGTATTCGGAATTTCCGTCGCGATAAACGCGGCGCGTCACGCGCACGTCATGCCACTCGATTCCGAATTCTTCAGCGCAATCGGTGAAGGTGACCGAGACTTCCGCAAATCCCACTTGCTTGCGTGTATCGGCGCCGTTGAAGATGATATCCGCCATTTCGTCCCCGCGGAGCGATTTGGCGGATTGCT
>QHQV01000410.1 GCA_003219945.1 Verrucomicrobiota bacterium
TGAACTACCCGTTTATCCGCTGAGGACAGCGGATGCTACAGGCATTAGCCTCCGGCTTTCAACACGGCGAACGTTTTGCTGCCTTTACGGTCAAGATAAAGAAGTACGCCGCGTTTTGGATCGGCTTTGTTGAGCGATTCGCGGAATGATTGCACGTTCATCACAGGCTTCCCATCCACCTCGGTAATCACGTCTTCGCGTTCAATCCCCTGTGCAGCGGCGATGCTGTTGTCTTCCACGTCGGTCACAATCACTCCCTGCTGCGGTGATAGATGGAGGCGCTCTGCGACATCTTTCGTCAGTTCCTGCACCTGCAATCCAAATTTGCCGACGTCCTGCGGCTTGGGTTCGCTCGGTTGGATCGGCTGATTTGATGCGCGGGTGATCTCGTCTGGCAATTCGCCAGTCTTCACAGGCACCTTTATTGCCTGGCCTTTTCGCCAAACAGTCAACTCGACGTTCTGACCGACTTTCTTCTTCAAGATTTCATGCTGCAACTGTGAATCCGAGGTAACCGTACTCCCATCGACATGCGTGATCACGTCGAACGGACGCAGGTTGCTCTTCGAGGCCGGCGCGTCCGCTTCGATCGTGCGAACCACCACGCCTTTGTCCGCGCCTTTAAACAACTCGCGAATCGACGGGTCATCGCCAAGTGTTTCGATCCGAATGCCCAGCCAGGGTCGCACGATCTTGCGGCCGGCGATGAGTTCGCCGCCGATGTCCTTTGCCATGTTGATGGGAATCGCAAAGCCCAGACCGCGGTTCATTCCATTGATCAGCGTGTTCATGCCGATCACTTTGCCGTCGATGTCGCACAGCGGTCCGCCGCTATTCCCCGGATTAATCGACGCGTCGGTCTGCAAATAATCTGAGATGGAATAGCCGCCTGTCTGAAGCAATTTGCTCCGGCCTTTGCCGCTGATCACGCCGTAAGTAAATGTGTAATCCAGCTTGAAGGGTGCGCCGATCGCGAACGCAAATTGCCCCACGCGCACTGCATCGCTGTCGCCGAGCTGGACGACTGGCAAATCTTTTCCGTCAACTTTGATGACAGCGATGTCCGTCCTTTCGTCGGCGCCTACCACTCGCGCCGAAAACTCGCGGCCATCCCGCAATTTCACCTCGATTTTGTCCGCGTCCTCGATCACGTGTACGTTCGTGAAGATGTAGCCATCGGGCCGCATGATGAAGCCGGAGCCTTCAGTCTGAACCGCTCGCGGCGTGCCGGGATTCCGGCGCGACCGGTTTTCGTCGGGCGGCCCTTGAAAAAACAGATCGTCGAGTGGCGAGCTCTCGCTGATTTCGCTTTTCTTGGACGTTTCAATGATCACAACCCCTGGCGCGACCGTTTCGAACACTTTTGCAAAAGCATTGTTCAATTGATGAACGACGTCCTTGCCCGCTTCAACTGCGGATGGATTCAGGGGACCGGCATCGCTGGGCACAGCCTCCGGTTGCGCCGCAAACGAAATACTGAGCGCAAGGCACAGGGCGAAAATGGACACACGCATAGGCTGGAATTTTGACAGCAGCCAACATGCAACGTTCAACCCGCTGCGTCCAATCGCGGTTCACCGCAGCAAAACGGTCCCGTGGCCGACTCACTCAAAGACGAACTCGCCGTTTCGTCGCAGTCGTGCCAAATTCCTTAACGAGAATCGTATAATTGGCGGCCCAGCCATCAACATGCGCATCTTCCACAGGCTATTTGTCTTACGAGCGGGCGTTATAGCCCTGATTTTGATTGTTCTGTGGGCAATCGCCATCGGGCCGGAGCCTCCTGCACGCATCATTATTTCGCCGGATGAACTGGTGCGGGCGGTCACGATTCAGCGCGATTCGCTCGTCGACTTATGCCTGATGGAAGGAGTCGATCCAAACGGACGCGACGCGCAAGGCCGCACGCCATTATTGATCGCGACGTCGCAACAGGATAGGAAGACAGCGCACAAGCTCCTCGATGCCGGAGCGGCTGTTGATC
>QHQV01000411.1 GCA_003219945.1 Verrucomicrobiota bacterium
GCCCAGGCGAACGCGAAATTTGGATCAAGCTGGACAGCTTCAACGTATTCGCGCGCGGCCTGCTGATAGGCTTCGGAACTGTACTGCGTGTGTTCGATCGCCAAACCGCGCAGGTAAGCTTCGTAAGCCGCAGTATTTTGCGTCGGCTTGTCCGCGACAGCCTTTTGTTCGGCGCCAGTGAGCGTCGCCTTGAGTTGATCCGCGATCGCACTCGCCACTTCTCCCTCAACTCCAAAAATATCGTCGAGCTTGCGATTGAGCTTTCCGCCCAAACGTGTTCGTCTGTAGTCGCGCGGATCAACTGCACGTTGATGTGCACTGCATTCGCGATTTTTTGAACGCTGCCCTCGAGCAAATGGGCGACCCCGAGCTGTTTTCCGACCTCACGCAAATTGTCCGGCGCGCTTTTGTATTTTTGAGTGGAACTGCGGGAGATAACCTTTAGAGCAGCGATCTTGGAGAGCCGAGTCAAAATCTCGTCCTGGATCCCTTCCGCAAAGTACGCGTTGGATTTATCGTCGCTCAGATTATCGAACGGCAGAACGGCAATCGATTTGTTAGGCACCGCTGGGATCGATTGCGCTGGTAGGGACGGACCGCCGGGCCCTCCGCCTTCCGCGGTTTGTGAATCAGAACGGCGCGCCCGGCGGTCGCGCCCTACCAATTGATACACAAACAGGCCGGCTACGACGACCGCCAAGGCGATCGTGACGGCAACAATTTTTCGACCGGTGTGGTGAGTGATCGATTTGTCAGGCTCAATCTCCGATTCCCGTTTGATTCCTTCCGGCGTAATTTCGAACGCCCACGACAAAATCAGCGCGACGGGAAAACCGAGGACCAGCAATAAAACGACAAGACGAACAGCCCAACTGGGAATGTCGAAAAACGGAAAGACCTGCGTCGCTATCTGAACCAGCAACCAGGATACTACCGCATAAGCGACAGCAACCTTGTAAACATTGCGCCGCTTCAGCTCGGAAAAGAAAGAGAGTTTATCGCTCATGGCTCCATGATGACAGCCGGTGTATAGGGCAGGGCCAGTTTGGCAAGAACCGCCTTGAAGCGCGGTTCGTCACGCAACGGATCGAAACCGCGATTCCAGAGCCAGGGTGCGAAAGCGCTGTTGGGCTTGACCGCATAGATTTCCAGCTCATCCAGGGCACGGCCACGTTGTCCCAATGATACGAGATAAAATGCGTACCAGATCGGGTCTCGCCGGATATCGGCATTGTCCGGTGAAGTCTCCAGGCTATCCACGGCTGCGACGCGTTGGGCCGGGTCGGCCATGCCGCGGGCGAGCAACGCTTTGGCGTCTCCATTTTGGCCTCTGAGTTTGCCTAACGAACGTAGCTCCGCTTCCGCCTCTGAATACATTTTGCGGTCGATGTACTGAGTGGCGGCCCAGGTATACGCTGCCCCGAATTCGGGGTGTGCCGCGAGAACGCTTTTGATCTGCGCCTCCGCCGCGTTATCACGCCTCAAGGCAGCCAGGGCGCCCGCATGAATAACACCGATAATAGGCGATAATGGATCGAGCTGCTGAGCGCGCTCGATCTCGCGCAAGCTCGCCTCAAGCTGTCCAACCGTGGAGAGAAACTGCGCATATTGATTGACCGCTTCAGCGTCACCGGGTGCCAGTACGAGGGCGCGGCGGAATGCCTGATCGGCTTCAGACCAGCGGCAGCGAAAAGTGTTCGCCAGCCCAACCGCGACGTAAGCCGAGGGCGTGTTAGGGTCGAGTACAAGAGCGCGTTGCGCGGCTGACTCAGCCTGCGGCAGTGAAGCCTCGAATGAGTCGAGTCCGTAAGAAGGTAGAAGGAACTCGGTCACGGCCAACGCGCCCCACGCCTGCGCATAACCCGCGTCGAGGTTTACCGCCTTTTGAAACGAATTTCTTGCTTCGAGCAATCCGGGACCTCTGGCGGCAAGCAAAGTCAGTCCACGCAGATAAAGTTCATGCGCTTGCGGATTGTTCGTGCTATCAACGACAAGTGGTTGGCCGGCGCCGCCCGTGAGCTGGACGCGCAATTTGCTCGCGATCGCCTTGGCAATTTCATCCTCGACCTCAAAAACATTGTCGAGTTTGCGATCGTACTTCTCCGACCACGCCTGTAACCCGTTTTGCACATCGACTAACTGCACGTTGATGCGCACCTGATCGCCGGCCTTCTGCAAACTGCCCTCCAGAAGATGTGCCACCCCGAGGACCTGGCCAATTTTACGCAGATCGAGTTCGTTGCCCTTGAATTGGAAAGCCGATCGGCGCGCTGCCACTTTCAAGTTCGGAATCTGTGCGAGCGCGTTGAGGATTTCCTCGGTAATGCCATCACTGAAGTAAGCGGTGTTTTTGTCGTCGCTCAGATTTTCAAATGGCAATACCGCGATGCTTTTCCCGGGAACTGTGGCCCTTTCGGTGCGAGCCGCGCTGGCACTATTCGAAGCCGTGTAACGACCAAGACAAAAAAGCCCGATCGAGATCGCGCCGCCAATCACGACAACATAAATCCAAACGTATTTCTTTGGCTTTGCAGTGGCAGGCATCGCGTCAGCCGTTTGCGTTCGTTTGATTCCCTCCGGTGTCAGCTCGAACATCCACGCCAACACCAGCGCGACGGGCAGGCCAAGAATGATGAGCAGCACAATTGCGCGAATTACCCAGTTGGGAACATCGAAAACTGGAAAAACCTGCGCGACCCCCTGTGAAAGTGCCCAGCCTCCGACGATGTAGGCAATCGCGACCTTGTAAACGTTGCGCCGCTTCAGCTCCGCGAAGAAGGTGTCGAGCTTCACTCTTTTGCTTCTGATTTCGGCGCGATCACTTTTTGTACCACCGCCTCGAAGCGAGGCTCGCCATGTAATGAAGCGAGCAGCGGGTCTACGTTGATCCAGCAGATGTTGGAGCCGTCGCGTTGCTCGAAATCCTGTTCGAGCCAACGCAGCGCTTCATCTTTGTTGTTCAGGCTGAGATAAAGCAGAGTGCGCAAGTACCCTACCACCTCGCGATGCTGACTCATCTTATCGAGATCGCTCAGCATTCGCAGCGCGGCATCCTTATCGCCGGCCTGAGCTTTAGCCTGAGCGCAGAGC
>QHQV01000412.1 GCA_003219945.1 Verrucomicrobiota bacterium
TCGGCGTTCATCGATTCTTCCTCTTTCGCTTCCTCTCTCATCTCAAGAGCGAAAAAGGAGAGCAAGAGATAGCGGAAGATTATTTCGGCGACCCGGTGTAGGGCCGCAGCTCTGGCCCGACGTAAAGTGACCGCGGCCGAATGAGACGGTTATTATCGTGTTGCTCGATTACATGGGCGCACCAGCCTGCTACGCGGGACGCAGCGAAAAGAGGCGTATTCAACTCAGGAGGAAATCCCAACAGCCAAAACACGGGCGCGGCGTAAAGATCGACGTTGGCGCACAATTGTTTCTCCCGTTCCATCACTTGTTCGAGCGTCTCGCAAATCGGCACCCAATTCTCTTTCCCTGTACGTTTCCCAAGGTCGCGCGCGATCTCGCGCATCGCCGGCACTCGGGAATCACCTTCTTTGTAAACGCGATGACCGAATCCCATGATTTTATCTTTCGTCCCCAGCTTCTTCATTAACGATGGCTCGGCGCGATCCGGCGTCCCGATCTCCTCAAGCATCTTCATCGATTCCTCATTGGCGCCGCCGTGCAGTGGACCTTTCAGCGTCGCAACTGCCGAAGTGATCGCTGCATAAATGCCCGCCAACGTAGAGGCGGTCACGCGCGCGGCAAATGTGGACGCATTGAATTCATGGTCGGCGTAAAGATTGAAAATCGTGTCGAGCATCCGGGTCTGCCATTGCTCAGGAATTTTGCCGTTGAATTTATAGAAGAAATTTGCCGCCTGCGTCAGCTCTGGTCTTTCGGGAAACGGTTGTTCACCCTGCGAGATGCGCCAGCCGTCGGTGATTAAAGTGGAAACGCGCGCGATCAGCCGAATTGATTTTCGAATGTTGGCGTCGTGCGAGTTATCGCCCAAGTCCTTGTCGAATGCGCTCAACATCGAAACGCCGGTGCGCAGCATGTCCATTGGATGCGTGTCGCTCGGGAGAAGTCGCAGCATTTCCGTTATTGGCCCGGGCAACTCGCGTTCGCTGGCGACTTGTTGCGTGAATTCCTTCAGTTGCTTCGCGTTCGGCAACTCGCCGTTGAGCAACAGATACGCGACCTCCTCGAAAGTGGCCTTCTCGGCCATCCCATGAATGTCGTAGCCCCGATACATCAACCCGGCAGCGGGATCGACCCAGCAGATCGCCGTTTCACCAGCGATTATCCCGGCCAGTCCCGGGCTGTATTGTGGTTTTGTTTCAGTACCCATGTTGTTCGCTGATTGTAACTACGATATACGCGGCGACAAATGGTCAGTCGCTCCAGCCCAGCCATTTCTCTGCAGTCGGATCGTAGTCGAGCAATGCGTAAAGTTCCTGGCGCGTCTGCATTTCATCGAGCCATTCCTTTTGGGTTCCGCTTTTCTTGAGAGTGCGCAGAAACTCATCGGTCGTTTTCATCGACACGCGGAATGCACTTTGCGGAAAAATCACCATTCGGTAGCCGAATCCGGCCAAATCGGTAAATGAAAGCAGCGGGGTTTTCCCAAACTCCGTCATGTTTGCCAATAGCGGCAGGTCGATCTCACCGGCAAAATCGCGAAACTCTTCAGCGCTTTGCAATGCTTCCGGAAAGATTGCATCTGCGCCCGCTTCAATGTATCGCTGCGCCCGATCAACCGTTCGACCGAAATCCTCGACGGCGCGCGCGTCCGTACGCGCGATGATCATAAAATCGGGATCGAATCGGGCAGCTACCGCCGCTTTGATCTTTTCCGTCATCTCTTCGACATCAACAGTCGATTTTCCGGAAAGATGTCCGCAGCGCTTGGGAAATTGCTGGTCTTCAATATGACAACCAGACAGACCCGCGGCTTCTAGCTCGCGGATTGTGCGCGCAACATTTTCCGAACCTCCAAACCCGGTATCCGCATCGACGATTGCCGGAATCTTTACCGCCGTCGCGATGTACCCGGCCAGTCG
Source organism: Verrucomicrobiota bacterium (assembly GCA_003219945.1). Classification (GTDB taxonomy): domain Bacteria; phylum Verrucomicrobiota; class Verrucomicrobiia; order Chthoniobacterales; family UBA10450; genus Udaeobacter. The sequence continues at coordinate 1,923 of QHQV01000412.1, forward strand.
AGCCACTTCCGTTAGCGTCAGCAGACCGACATCGGGAACGCCAGCCGTCGCATTCGCCATTCCCGCGCCGCTCACGTACACCGCCTCAAACCCGACGCGCTCCACCTGTCGCGCCATGGCAGCGTTTGGTACACCGGGCAGCATGACCGCGCCTTTCGCGATGAGCGCCCGGAGTTGTGCCGCTTTTGTTTGTTTTGTCATGTCGAGCGAACCGCTGTCATTCCGAGCGAAGTTGAGGAATCTCTAATTATTTCTCATCCGGCATCTGAAGCGCCTGCATCAGCTCATCGACGTTTTTGGCTTCATCCAATTTCCAAACAAGCTCGATAAT
>QHQV01000413.1 GCA_003219945.1 Verrucomicrobiota bacterium
ATTTGCGCGTACCTATGGTTCAAGTCGGGATACATCCCAAGAACGCTAGCCGTGTTCGGTGTGATTTCATCTGCGTGGTGCGTGATCTGTGCCTTTATTTTCCTTGTTTTCCCAAACTTCAATAAAGTCGTTAACGACTACTGGTTCGATTCGCCAATGGCCTTGTTCGAGCTCGCAGTGAGTTTTTGGCTCTTGTTTAAGGGATTACGGCCATCTACGAGATTTATGATTCCGCAGTGAACCCCGGACCACATACAACATAGAAATATCTAATCATCAAACCCTCACCATACATTTTTATGAAAACACTCATCGCTGTTACCACTTGTTTGTTCTTACTTGGCGGCTCCATTTTTGGCTCCTCTTTGCAGGAACAAAACAAGGCGATCGCGAAACGCGCATTCGAAGAAATCCTCAGCAAAGGACGATTTGAACTGGCTAGCGAACTTTACGCCAAAGATTTCGTCAACCACGGCATCCATCGGAATGCCAGCTTGGAGGAAGACCAGGCGGCACTGAAAGGATGGCACCAGGCATTTCCCGATGTGTCAATCGTGCCTGAGAAGTTGATCGCCGAAGACGACTTGGTCACGATCTTTTGGATTGCCAGGGGTACTAATACCGGCACAGGGAACGGACTACCCGCAACAGGCAAAAAGGCGGAACTGGCCGGGATTACCATCTGGCGGATCGTCGATGGCAAAATAAAAGAGGAGTGGTCCGCATTTGATCAACTTTCAATGATGCAACAACTCGGACTCCTGCCAAGCCAAACAAGAACTGACGCTACTGAAACCGATGCAACTAACAAGAAAAATGAATGAAGTAAGAATTATGAACGAACCCAAAGCAACACGCCCTCGTAAGCGGTGGAAGCGTGTTCTTAAGTGGACTTTAGGCACGATTTTTGTCGCGTTGATCCTCTGGGGCTTCATCGCCTACTGGACATCGACCAATGACTGCGATCGCAAGGTCGCTAATCCTGCCAATCCCGTGAAAGCTGTTGTCTATTGCGACTATGGGATAACTAATCTTAAGCTTGAGGAGATCGAAAAGCCAAATCCGACGGATGATCAGGTGCTGGTCAGAGTTCACGCGGCATCGTTAAACCCGCTGGATGGGCATTTTGTGCGAGGGATGTTGCTGGCGCGCCTAATGGGCGGTGGGCTCCGCAAGCCAAAGGACACGCGATTGGGCGTCGACTATGCGGGAACAGTCGAGGCAGTTGGCAAAAACGTTACCAACTTCAAACCTGGCGACGAAATCTTCGGAGGCCGCACCGGTTCGCTTGCTCAGTACGTCTGCGCGCGCGCCGATCGCGCGATCGCGCTCAAGCCTGCAAACATGACATTTGAACAAGCAGGATCTGTCGCCGTGGCGGGAATTACTGCATTGCAGGGTCTGCGTGACAAGGGACACGTTCAGGCAGGGCAGAAGGTGCTGATCAACGGCGCGTCGGGCGGCGTAGGCACTTTCGCAGTGCAAATTGCAAAGTCACTGGGCGCGGAAGTGACTGGCGTCTGCAGCACGCGCAATCTCGATCTTGTTCGCTCCATCGGGGCGGATCATGTGATCGATTACACAAAAGAAGATTTCACGAAGAGCGGCCAGCGTTACGACGTAATTTTCGATAACGTGCAGAACCACACGTTTTCCGAGCGTCGGCGCGTTTTAACTCCAAATGGCATTTGTGTTCTCGCCGGCCTCGGCGGAGCGGGCTGGCACGAGGATACCTGGACGCATTTGGTCCGCTCGTTTACAACACCGCTGATGTCGAAGTTCACGAGCCAAAAGTTCAGTTTCTACATCTCGCAACTGAACCACAACGATCTGGCGTGGCTCGGCGATCGTATGCAATCAGGAAAAGTCACGCCCGTTATCGACAGGAATTACAAATCCTTGAACGACGTACGGGATGCGCTTGCATACTTGGAACAAGGCCACGCTCACGGAAAGGTGGTAATATCTGTGGAATAACAAACCGAATCTGTGGGAATGAAAGTAAAAGGATGAGTTATGAAGGTGTTAAAACGTGTACTAAAGTGGATTACAGGTGCGATTTTAGTGTTGTTGTTGCTCGCATCCCTGCTGGGATTCATAGCCTACTGGCGATCGA
>QHQV01000414.1 GCA_003219945.1 Verrucomicrobiota bacterium
TTGCAATCTCATCGCAGCGCTACGGCCCTGACGTAGTTCACCCGGATGGCGCCTCCCGCATCGAGTCTTTCGAATATGAGCCGTGGCCGCGCTGGCGTTATAGGATCGATAACGACCTGACCATTGAACAGGAGCTGTTCGTGCCGAAAGGCGAATCAGCGGTATTTGTTTCTTGGCGTGTCGTAGCCGGAATCGATGATGCAGGCCAACCGGCGTCCCCGACCTCGGCGACAGCAGACGTTAAGCTTCGCGTCCGTGCGTTCCTCTCTGACCGTGACTTCCATTCCACTCATCACGAAAACGGCTCGTTCAAATTCTCAGCTGACCAGAGCGGCGAGCGCGTCACGTTCCAATCTTATGACGGCGTACCTGCGGTCATCGTGTACTCGAATGGTCACTACACGCACGAGCCGACTTGGTATCGCAATTTTCTATATGCCGAAGAACAAGCGCGTGGACTTGATGCCGCCGAAGATCTCGCGTCGCCGGGCGTGTTTGCATTTTCACTTTCCGAAAAACCGGCGGTGCTGATGCTCGCGGGTGAAGGACACGCGATCACGGACATCGAATCGATCGACGCGCGTCATGCCCGGGTTAGAACGATTGAGCAGGGCCGCAGGAATAATTTCTCAACGTCTCTCGAACGCAGCGCGGATGCGTACCTCGTCAAGCGGGGCCAAGGCAAAACCCTTATCGCTGGTTATCCGTGGTTTGGCGATTGGGGGCGCGACACGTTTATCGCACTGCGTGGGCTTTGCATCGTGACCGGCTGTCTCGGAGAAGCGCGCGATATCTTGCTGCAGTGGGCTGGGGTTGTCTCGGAAGGCATGTTGCCTAATCGCTTCCCCGATCAACGAGAACAGCCTGAGTTTAATTCTGTTGATGCGTCGCTTTGGTACATCATCGCCGTGAACGATTTCTTCTCGCCGCCACGAAGCAGCCGACGCTGCCTGACGACTGTCATACCAAAAAGCTGAGCGCGGCGGTCGAAGCGATTGTCACTGGTTATAACGAGGGCACTCGTTTCGGCATCCGCGCCGATCGCGACGGATTGCTCTCTGCGGGCGAGCACGGCCAGCAACTTACGTGGATGGATGCCCGTGTCGATGGACGCGAGATTACGCCGCGTATCGGAAAGCCCGTGGAAATTCAGGCACTTTGGCTAAACGCACTCGCAATCGGTGCGAAATTTTCCGCACGTTGGGAAACAGTTTTTGAAAAAGGACGGGCAGCGTTCGAAAACAAATTCTGGAACGAACATGCGGGATATTTGGCTGACGTGATCGATTGCGATCATCAACGCGGTGTTGTCGATCTGACATTTCGCCCGAACCAAATTTTCGCTGTTGGTGGGCTACCACTCACGCTGTTATCAAAAGAGAAGGCGCGTCGAGTCGTAGATGCTGTGGAGATGCTCTTGCTCACACCGCTCGGCTTGCGCTCACTCGCACCGGGCGAAGGCCGATACGCGCAGCACTACCAAGGCGACTCGCGGGCGAGAGATGCTGTTTATCACCAGGGGACAGTCTGGCCGTGGTTGATCGGCCCGTTCGTTGAGGCCTGGGTGCGCGTGCACGGTGGAAACGCTGACGCACGAAAAAAGGCGCGTGCACGATTTCTTCCGTCGCTGCACGAGCACCTAAAT
>QHQV01000298.1 GCA_003219945.1 Verrucomicrobiota bacterium
GAGTTCAGTCTGTTGTAGAAGTTTATACGTACTATAAGAAATTCGATATTCCGACTGAAGTGATGGGCGCCAGTTTCCGTAACACGGGACAGATTCTGGAGTTGGCAGGTTGCGATTGCCTAACGATCAGTCCCGAACTAATGGAAGAGCTCTCAAAATCCGCGGATCCCGTTGAGCGTAAGCTGACCCCGGAGAAAGCGAAAACAGCGAGCGTCGATCGGTTGGAGTTGGATGAGAAAAAATTCCGGTGGTTGGTAAATGAGAACGCAATGGCGACTGACAAAACAGCAGAAGGTATTCGCAAATTCGCCGTCGACGTGGTGAAGCTAGAGCAATTCGTGGCAAGTAAGTTGTGAATTTCTTCCTCTACCTCTGTCTCTCAATCTGCTTTGACCAGCTAAAGAAAGATTGAGCGGAAGAGGAAGAGTTGATGTTCAACGTCGTTTTAGTCGAGCCCGAAATTCCGCCGAATACGGGCAACGTCGGCCGGCTTTGTCTGGCAACGCGATCAACTCTGCATCTGGTTAAGCCGTTCGGCTTTTCGCTGGAGGACCGGCAGTTGCGTCGAGCGGGGCTTGATTATTGGAACGAGGTACGGCTGCAATTGTGGGATTCGTTCGACGCGCTACAGCGAGGGCAATCCGCGGGCACGCGTTATTTTTTTCTGACCACCAAAGCTCAACGTCCCTACTACAGCGTGAATTTCCGAAACGAGGATTTCCTGGTTTTCGGGCGCGAAACGAAAGGACTCCCGCACAAGTTACTCGCAGCCAACGCTGACAATTGTATCACGATCCCGATGCATGGGACGCGTAGTCTGAATTTGGCTACAGCGGTAGCAATAGTGTTGTTTGAGGCTGTGCGTCAACAGCAGGCCTGATCAAAAACATCGCAACCGCGCACACGCTCGCGGGGTTAAATGAACGAACAGAACAAAGAGGAAAATCATGAAATGTATTGCGTTTCTAACGTATAGGCAGCCTCGCGCTGGCGGCTCACGGCGTGGGGACCGAGGCAGAAACACGCCAAGCGCGCAGCAAAGAGCAAGAGGGCATCGACAAACCAGAAGGTCGCAGAGTCTTAGCAATGGGCTGCGCGGCTCTGGTCTTTTGCCGGCAGATAATTTTGTCGCCGCCGACAGCAATCAAAAGCCCTTTCGTTTTTGAGGCGGACATGCATCCAAAAACGAGTCTACCACGTTGAATAAATGCAACCCCAAAAAGGTCTAACAACCAAAAGAAAAGAGGCTTATGAGAATATTCGTTGTTTCAATTTGTAGTCTTGCGCTCGTCAGCATGGCAGTCGGTGCGCAAAAGGAACAAAAGAAATCGCAGCCGAAAAAGCAGCCGGCGCAAACGTCTCAGCATGCGACTCAGGCCACCGGGCATCCGACAGGAGGTGGAGGAGCAGGCGGCACGAAAATGACGACTCCAACGTCGGCAGGGCAAAAACCCAAAACGGGTCAAACCTCAACGGCAGGCTATCACGGGCAAAAGGGGAAGACCGCTCAGACCTCCAACACTGCTGATCAAACTCAGAAACGCAAGAAGAACCAAAGCGAAGTTGAGAGACAAACAGCCCAAGCAGCGAATGAAAGGCAAACAACCAAAGCAGCGAATGCCGGCCAAGTTAATGGAGCAGGCAAGCCGAACCAGGCGAAGACCGCGGCTGTCGCGGACCGGAACGCAGCGAAAGGGAAGTCCGCGAAGAACAAGCCGGTTAAGCCGCAGCATTTCAACATTGCAAAGCAGCCGAACACTTCAAAGGCGCCGCCCGTGAAATTCCAGCAAGGGAAACGGATCGAGGGAAGCCAAAACTGGCAAGGCCAGCAATACACAGTATTTCGCAACTACAAATCAGAGTGGCACGATCAGAACTGGTGGCGCGGTCATTACGGTAACAACTTCACGTTTGTGTTCGGAGCGCCTTACTACTGGAGGGCTGGCTATTGGTTTCCGGCCTGGGGCTACAATCCTAACGCCTATTATGCGTGGGATGGACCTATCTACGCCTATAACCACCTGCCACCAGACCAAACAATCGCGAACGTGCAGGCAGCGCTCCAGCAACAAGGGTATTACCGCGGAGAAGTGGATGGTCTCATTGGACCGCTTACACGTGGTGCGATCGCAGATTACCAGCGCGATCACGGGCTTTACATGACATCGACCATCGATCAGCCAACACTTCAATCGCTAGGTATGGCATAGGAACGAACGCGCTGTTTTTTTTTCGAAAAGCCGCCGCGCTTCATTTCGACGGCGGCGGCTTTTTATTTGGGAGGAGCTGTGCAGCGACTCAATCGCGAGACATGACATAAATACAGAACAGCGGGGTATCCCTTCAACCTTCCTCAAGCTCTTGTTGTGCCCGAAAGCGATCTGGCATCCCGTCAGACGACGGCAGCTTTTTGCCATCGCGCTCTTGCACCAGAACAAATTAGCGGGAGATACTTGCTCGTGCAGCAGCCGCAACTGATTGCCCGCGATATTTACAAATCATTTCGAATGGGCGCCCGGCGAATTGAAGTCTTGCGCGGGATCTCAATGGACATTGCCCACAACGAAACGGTCTTTCTTTCCGGCGCATCGGGCGCTGGTAAGACGACGCTGCTCTACACGTTGGCGGGGCTGGAACGTCCGGAATCAGGAACGGTGAAATTCGAAGGACGCGAGCTTTATAGCGGCAGCTCGTCCTGGGAAGCGCGTCTGCGGAACGAAAAAATGGGTTTCGTGTTTCAGGGTTATTTTTTGCTGCCGGAACTGACCGCATTGGAAAATGTGCTGTTGCCTGCAATGATTGGGCGTCGCACAACCAAAGGTGAAGCCGAGGAGAGTTTGGCGGCAGTTCGTCTCGCGGATCGCATGCATCATTTGCCCGCAGAATTATCAGGCGGAGAACAGCAGCGCGTCGCGATCGCGCGAGCGTTAACAAATAATCCCGACATTATTTTTTAACGCTCGCGTTTTTCGCCTCGAACAGCACTTCGAACGCCTTTGGAATTCAGCGCGTTCGATTTGCCTCGATATTCCCATGACCCGGCAGGAAATGACAGAGGCGTTGCTGGAAACGATCCGGCAAAATCATTTGCGTGACGGTTACATTCGTCTGGTGGTCACACGTGGAGTCGGCAACCTGGGTTTGAATCCGGAGCAGTGCAAAAATCCGAGTGTCATCATCATTGTGGCGACGATCGCTCTTTATCACGAGGATTTTTACAGGAAAGGATTGAGCATTGTTACCGTCGCGACACGGCGCAGCAATCCAGCTTCCCTCAATCCGGCGGTTAAATCGTTGAACTACTTGAACAACGTAATGGCCCGGATCGAAGCGAACCTTGCCAGCGCTGACGAAGCGCTAATGTTGAACGATGCAGGAAACGTCGCCGAATGCACCGCCGACAATGTCTTCATCATCACGCACGGCCAGATCTTCACGCCTCCGATTACGGCCGGAGCGTTGCAAGGAATCACGCGATCGGTTGTGTTTGATATTGCCGGCGAGTTCGAGATTAAAGTCATCGAAGCAGATTTTACGCGGCACGACATTTTCGTGGCGGACGAATGCTTCCTCACAGGAACTGCTGCCGAAATCGTTCCCGTGGTTAAAGCCGATGGCCGCATTATCGGAAACGGGAAACCGGGCCCGATCACAACGCGCATCATCGCACGGTTCCGCGAAATGACATACAAGACTGGCACGCCGATTTTCGATTAGATAGCAAGAACCGCTGAGCGAGAGATGTCAGGGCAATGTGTAACTGGTGAATGTTTGCAGTAGATTACGGTCTAAGTAACAACAGATGTTGTGCGACGTTTGCAAATGTAATGATGCAACAGTTTTCCTGACACAGATCCTCGAAGGCAAGATGCACAAGGTAAACCTGTGCGAAGCTTGTTCGAAGGAAAAAGGTGTCCAGGATCCGACTAGTTTCGCGCTCGCTGATTTACTGCTGGGAATAGGGGCAGCCGAAGAGATTGAAAAAGGAGCACCAGCGAAAAAGTGCTCCGTGTGCGGTTTTAGTCAGGCGGACTTTAAAAAAACAGGTCGCCTGGGTTGCAGCGAATGCTACGTGACCTTCGCGGAGGGTTTGGGGTCGCTGCTAAAAGCAATGCATAAAGGGACCGAACACGTCGGAAAATTGCCGGAACGCGCGCAGCGCACCATGGCACTGAACCAGCGAATGCGCGCGCTCACTGAAAATCTGCAGAAAGCCGTCGCTGACGAGAATTACGAGAGTGCTGCCTCGCTGCGCGATCAAATTAAACAGCTCGAAACCGACCTTTCGAATTCGGCATGAAATTTTCAAACATGCTTTCTACTGCGGGGGAATGGCTGCGCGGTGAAGGGCCGCATCATCAGGTTGTAATCAGCAGCCGCATCCGCCTCGCGCGGAATTTGCGTAACCGTGCTTTTCCAGGATGGGCGAAGAAAGCGGAACGTACATCGGTCCTGGAACAGATCCGGTCGCGCGTGGAAGAACTTCCGGAGATGCAGGACGCGTTTTCCGAAGGCTTACAGGATCTGGCGGCATTGGATAAGCAGGTGCTGGTCGAGCGCCACTTGATCAGTCGTGAGCATGCCGCGAAGGGCGCGGGCAGCGCGATCGTGGTCAATCGGCGGCAAACGCTCAGCGTCATGGTCAATGAGGAAGATCATCTCCGGATGCAAAGCATTCGTTCCGGACTCCAGTTGAAACAAGCGTTCAAGCTCGTCGATAAAATCGACACCGCGCTTGAAAGCAAACTGGATTTTGCTTTTGATCCGCGGCTTGGATACTTGACCGCCTGTCCCACGAACGTCGGGACCGGCATGCGTGCTTCTGCCATGCTGCATCTGCCGGGGCTTGTACTGAGCGAGCTGATCAACCAGGTCATTCAAGCAGTCAGCAAAATCGGCCTCGCGGTGCGCGGCCTTTACGGCGAGGGCACCGAGGCCATGGGCAACCTTTTTCAGATTTCTAATCAGACCACACTCGGTGAAAAGGAGGAAGACATCATCAATCGTCTGACCAAGGTCATCGAGACGATCATTGATAAGGAACACGACGCGCGCCAGACTTTGCTGCAGAGAAAACCGAGCACGCTCTGCGACCAGATCGGTCGTGCCTACGGCGTTTTGACTTACGCGCATGCCATGCCATCGAAGGAAGCGCTCAATCTGTTGTCGGTTATCAAGCTTGGAATAGACCTCGGCGCGTTTCCGGAACATCAGCGGCTGCAAATCGACGAATTGTTCATCCAGACGCAGCCGGCGCATCTGCAAAAGAGCTCGGAACAGAAGTTAAATGCTGAAGAGCGCGACTATTTGCGTGCCCAAATCATCCGTGATCGTTTGAAAATTTTCGCCAAACCTGATATTAGTAAGATGGTAAGAGAGTCAGGGCCTAGCTTCACGAACGGACCATCCACTAATGAATAATTTCACACCGCGAGCCCAACAGGTTTTGGCGCTTGCTCGCAAGGAAGCCGATCGTTTCAACCATAACTACGTCGGCACCGAGCATTTGCTTCTCGGTTTGATCAAGCTGGGCCAGGGGGTGGCCGTGAACGTCTTGCAAAAGATGGGGCTCGATCTCGAGACGGTCCGGATGGAAGTAGAGAAACAAGTCGGTTCCGGCCCGGAGACGAAGATGGTCGGGAACGTGCCATACACGCCTCGCGTCAAAAAAGTACTCGCGCTCGCGGGCAAGGAAGCCAAGGCGCTCAATCATTCGTATGTCGGGACGGAACACATTTTACTGGGGCTTCTCCGTGAGGGGGAGGGCGTTGCTGCGCGAGTGTTAAAGAGTCTTGAACTCGACATCGAACGCACACGCAACGAAATTCTGAAAGAGCTTGATCCGAACTTCACGCCGTCCGAATCGGACCAGGAAGGCGAGCCTGCGAAGAAAGACGTCAAGACTCCGGCGCTCCGGGCATTTGGGCGCGATCTGACCGAGTTAGCACGAAAGGGCGAACTCGATCCAGTGATTGGCCGGCGCAACGAAATCGAGCGCGTTATTCAAGTGCTTTGCCGGCGTACGAAAAACAATCCCGTATTGATCGGCGAAGCCGGCGTCGGCAAAACAGCCATCGCTGAGGGATTGGCGCAGGAGATCGCGAACGGGAACGTGCCGGAATTGTTGCGCGACAAGCGTGTGATTACACTCGATCTGGCGTTAATGGTCGCGGGTACAAAGTATCGCGGTCAGTTCGAAGAACGAATTAAAGCGGTGATGGACGAGATCCGCCGGTCTAAGAACGTGATCCTGTTTATCGATGAGCTGCACACGATCGTCGGCGCAGGGTCGGCCGAAGGCGCGATGGACGCGTCGAACATCATTAAACCGGCCCTCAGCCGTGGCGAATTGCAATGCGTTGGCGCGACAACGATGAACGAGTACCGCAAGTACATCGAGAAAGATGCCGCGCTGGAACGCCGGTTTCAGACGATAAAAGTCGATGCACCGACCGTCGATGAAGCCATTCTAATTTTGAAAGGTCTGCGCCCGAAGTACGAGGCGCATCACAAAGCCAAGCTCACCGACGAAGCACTTGAGACTGCTGTCAGATTTTCCGATCGTTACATCACCGGCCGCTTTCTTCCTGATAAGGCCATCGATGTCATGGACGAGGCAGGCGCTCGCGCTCGCATCAACTCAATGACGCGGCCGCCCGACGTGAAGGACATCGAGAAAGACATCGAAGCCATTCGTCTGGAAAAAGAAGGAGCGATCAAGGCTCAGGATTTTGAAAAAGCCGCTTCGCTCCGCGACAAGGAGAAACAAACCAAGGAAAAACTCGACGCCATTTTGACCAAGTGGCGCGAAGAACGTGAAGAGAGAGAGGTCGTCGTGACAGGCGACGACATGATGCACATCATCTCGAAAGTCACGGGCGTTCCGCTCCAGCGGATGGAAGAACAGGAAACCCAGAAGCTGCTCAGGATGGAAGCTGAGCTAAGAGAGCGAGTCATTGGCCAGGAGGAAGCGGTCACAGCGATCAGCAAGGCATTGCGGCGCTCCCGCGCGGATTTGAAAGATCCCAAGCGCCCGATCGGTTCCTTCGTATTTCTTGGCCCGACCGGTGTGGGCAAAACCTATCTCGCGCGCACGCTCGCAGAGTTCATGTTTGGCGATGCTGACGCGTTGATCCAAATCGACATGTCGGAGTACATGGAGAAATTCACGGCGTCCCGTTTGATCGGATCGCCCCCGGGTTATGTCGGTTACGAGGAGGGCGGACAACTTTCCGAAGCCGTGCGGCGTCGGCCGTACTCGGTAGTACTTTTCGATGAAATTGAAAAGGCGCACCCGGACGTGATGCATCTCCTTTTGCAGATATTGGAAGACGGCAAGATCACAGACTCGTTAGGCCGCAAAATCGATTTCAGAAATACGATCATCATTATGACTTCGAACGTCGGCGCCGAGTTACTGAAGAAGCAGACGGTGATGGGATTCGGAGCGCCGAGTGATGGACACGATTACAATTCGATGCGCGACAAGATTCTCGAGGAATCGAAACGCGTCTTTAAACCCGAGTTCCTCAACCGGCTGGACGAGATCATCGTGTTTCACTCGCTCGGGAAACCCGAACTGTTGCGCATCGTTGATCTGGAAGTCGAGAAAGTGCTCACGCGCATCAAAGCCAAGGACGTTCATATCGAGCTGCAGCAAAGCGCGAAGGAATTTCTCATCGACAAGGGATACGATCCGCAGTACGGCGCTCGACCGATGCGTCGCGCTGTCGAACGTTTTCTTGAAGATCCGCTCGCGGAAGAACTGCTCCGTGGCAACGTCAAGCCCGGCGACCACGTCGACGTCATCGCCGCCGACGGGAAGCTGTCGTTCCAGGTTTTGGAACCACAAGCACAGAGCAGCGCGCCGGCGGCGCCGGCGCCGAGCTGAGGCGCACAGCACGACCGACGCCAGCAGTTGATAAGTCCTCGCTGTGTGACACGCTGTGTCACATTAAGACGATAACGATTCGCGAACTTCACCACAACACTGGTGAATGGGGTCCGAAAGGCCGCCAAATGCGGTGAGATTCATGTCAGCGAACGCGGCAAAACGATCGCAAAGATCGTACCGCAAACCTCGCCACCTGAAGTGCCGTATTTTGCACGCCGAAAGCTCAGCCCGGAGTTTCGCAGAATAATGCACCGCCTTCGAGGAGGTACAGACAGCATGCAGATGATTTCCGAAGATCGCAATGCTCGTTAACCTTTCTTTCTGGATTCAACCTGTCTCGTCCGATTACATTTTGAGGACGCCGGCTACGAAGGCGTTCGTCACTTGGCCGCTTCCGACTTCGTCGCTTGCGCGCAGCATGGCCGGGCGGAGGTGATTTCGGCCTTCCACCGGAAGTTCCAAGAGCGCGCTATCAGCGCGCGTTTGTACGAGATTACGCTCCGGGAGTTCCTTAACGAAACGCGTGGCGGAGCCTGCAGATGCTTGCCGCTATCGGAGCGCGTGTTCGAACGCGCCGAGCTCGTCTATGCCAGGTTGCCTGCAACGATCTTTTTGCGTGCTGTAGATGCTTTGCATTTGTCGACAGCGTCCCACGGCTTTCGCGACATTCATTCTAACGATACAAAGCTGCTGAGCGCTGCTCCCCATTTTGGGCTCCGCGGCCTGAACGTAATCGATTATTCAGGCCCGCGGATGTGCATCA
>QHQV01000415.1 GCA_003219945.1 Verrucomicrobiota bacterium
GCCGGCGCCGCAAATAGAAGAAGCGCGCGCCGCCTCCGAAACCCCAGCGCCGCCGCCACGTGCGATTGCCGTGCCAACGCCAGCGCCTTCGCCACAGCTTAAGCCTGGGCGTGCCGTTTCAGGCGGCGGGCAGGCTCAGGTTGTGATCGAAAAATCAGGCATCGAGGAGGACCAGGGCTTCGAGCCTCCTCCGTCGCCGCCGCCGCGCCGAGGTTTCTGGCCCTGGAGTCGCCCAGTCAGCTACCGTTACCTAACAAGGTCGGTGATCGATGCGATCCGGCGCGCGCCGGTGAAACGGCGTCGGTGGCAGTTCATTGTCGTGCATAATAGCGGTACACGACAAGGCAATGCGCGTGTCTTCGATTATTACCACAAGCATGTTCGTCGCATGCAGAACGGTCTCGCCTATCACTTTGTTATTGGGAATGGGACATCGACCGGTAACGGCCAAATCGAAGTCGGTGATCGCTGGCGGCGCCAGATCAACGGCGGCCATGTGCACAGCGATTATTTGAACAACATCTCGCTGGGCATTTGTCTTGTAGGCGATTTCAATCGAGACCAGCCGACGCACGCACAACTCGACGCGTGTGAGGAACTCATTCGCTACCTGCGAGACCGCTGCGGCAAAACCGAGAGAGGCACGATACCGGTGAAGCCACACCGTGAAATCAACCCGCCGCGCTGGCCAACGGATTGCCCAGGCGACGATTTTCCTTATTCGTGGTTCCGCAGGTTCTAGTGGTCGCGTTCACGTTTATGTTATGTCGAGGCGAAGTCGAGACATCTCAAATTTGTCCAGAGATTCCTCGACTGCGCTCGGAAGACAAATCGGGGATTACTTTCGGGTAGCGACGATCAGGTTCGCTTCCTTGTAATTCCATCGATAACCGAATCCGAAGTCGAGCGGCGGCGGATTGGTTTCTTCGTAAAGTTCGCTCAGCCGGGGCTGATAATGTTGTTTGAACACGTCGATGGGACCGAAATAAACGCCGAAAAACCGCAAGGTCCACTTATTAGAATCAAAGTAGGCAAGCGGAATGCCTGAATCGTCCTGCACGACCGTGTTGCTGTGATCGAGAATGAAATTGCGAATGGTGGCAAAACCGCTTTCGAACAACAAATACGATGGCGATTTTAGAAAGCTCGCGCCAGTGCCGAGGCGTTGGCAAAATTTCAGGAAACCGGGAGTTGCTTTGATGCCACCGTCAGAAATATCGGTCGTGAAATAATACAACGTTTGTGCACTGCCTGATTGGTTGTCGGTGTAACGAATACGCATTCCGGGAGTGTTGCCGCCTTTTCGGCCCGGCGCGGCTTCTTCAAATGCGCCGCTGCTGTTAAGCGAGCCGAGCGAGACGTTCGTGATCGATTTGTCCGCGCGCGCGATGCAAGCGTAAAGAATCGGCAGGACACCGTTCAGGTTCTGCTCGTGCAGATCGACCTTCATATCTTTTGTGATGAAGTACGTCGTGCTGAGCGAAGACTTCATCGCGTTCTCCAAATTTCCCAGCGCGCGGGACAAGTTCGCGATACGCAACGGGTCCGGAGGCGGACCGAGAGCTTCTTTTCCGCAGAGCACATATACCGCCGCCCTTGGAAAGAATTGATCCACGTATAAGAAATCGGGACCGCTGAACATGTAAAACACCACAGGGATTGGTTGAAGCGATTCGGGGAGATATGTCGCCTGCCATCCGTGCAATTTCTGGAGCTGTCGAAGATGAAGTTTTGAGAACTGCTCCTCGAAAAATGCAGCATGCGACTGCCACGCTGGATCGCGCGTCAGCGGCGCGAGCGGTGAATTCTCCGACACCGGC
>QHQV01000416.1 GCA_003219945.1 Verrucomicrobiota bacterium
GCGAGGCACGGAAGGAGCAGCTCCTGCCGGGAGAAAAGGTCAGCTCACACCGGCCGGCCGAAGCAAGCTTTCTCAGCTAATGAAGGCTCGCTGGGCGGCAAGAAGGAAAGCAGGAGGAAAACAAAAAAACTCGAAACGAAAAAAGGGTGCACTTACACCTGCCGGTCGAAGAAGGCTTTCCGAGCTAATGAAAGCGCGGTGGGCAGCCAGAAGAAAAGGTGCGAAATAAGTAACCGGTGCTATCAGCATCGGCAGGTGCTGGTGGATCTGAAGCGCCGGTCGTACTGCAACAGTAACTGCTCGCGAGAGGACTCGAACCTCCACGGGTCGCCCCATACGGTCCTGAGCCGTACGCGTCTGCCAGTTCCGCCACGCGAGCAAAACAGCGGGCCTTACAATGCGAGGGGCCTCGCGTGCCTGCAAGCTGAAATCAAAAGGATTGCTTAGGTAACTTCAGCCAGCCCGTTTCTTGCGCGCGCGTACCTCTAGTTGATGCGCTTTGCGCACCTGTCCAAGCGAACGCAAGAGATCGGCATAATTGGACACGACAATGTCGTAATCCTTCGAGGGTTTATCTTCGACTTGTTCCCAGCTCTTTAGTGAGGATTGATAAAGCTCCGCCGCCTTCGCGTAATCACCACGCGAATGATAGACCACCGCCAGATTGCATTTCGATTGCGCAATGTCGGCGCTTGGACGCGGTTGTAGGTTTTCTCTGATCGCCAGCGCCCGAAGATGTAATTTCTCTGCTTCGGTGTATCGGCGTTCGTTGGTGTAAAATACCGCCAGATTGTTTAGCACCGATGCTACATCAGCGTGCTCAGGTCCCAGCTGCTTCTCATAAATTTCCAGCGCGCGCAGGTAACACGGTTCGGCCGCCTTTTGCCTGCCCGACTTGCGCAGGATGAGAGCGACGTTGTTTAGCATGGTTCCGATATCTGAGTACGGGACATCTTCGACCTCGGTTCCAGCAGCTATTGCTTTCTGGTAGAAATCGATCGCTTCTTCGGACTGACCAAGAGTATCGAAGAGCAATGCCAGTCGTCGTGCCGATCGGTAGATTGCGCGGTGATCTGGCGGGTTTCCCTTTCCAAGGATCGCGTGCGCCTTCAGCAAATATGCCTCGGCTCCAGCGTGATCTCCCTTTTGTTCGAGCAGTTGGCCTAGTTTCTCAAAGCTCGTGGCGAGTGCAGTCTGGTTCCCTTTGAATGCACGTCTGGCAACTTCAAGCGCGGTTTCGGCAACTCGAATTGCCTGAGGCAGGCGATTGGTGGCGCGAAGATTGTCGAGCTTCTCGTTGAGGATGGCCCATAGCTTCTCTTCACCTTTCATCTCATCACCATCCCTCGCTTAGTTGAGCAACTAATCGGGTGGCGAGGTCCTCGGTGGCGAGCGGCAAAGCTTGTCGTTCATCTGTTGTTACGTCGCTGGTGACGAAGAAACTGGTGGTACCGGTTACTTCGCCGGGACCAGCCAGCGATTTGCCGTCTCGTGCGGTCAGCGTGTATTTTACAGTTAGCCCCAGACTAAATTCCGTTGTAGCCAGCACATTCCCACGCACCGAGCGCGCTGGCAGCCGGGTGATGCGAGATATCTCTCCACTCAACGTGGCGTCTGCGTTGTCGTCGCCTGTAATCCGGAACGTGCCATCCTGTTGAAATTGTTTGATCAGCGTATCCGTCACCAAAACTTCGACGCGCGGTACAAGCGTACGATTCCTAAACGTCGGCACCGCAACGGTGTGAACGTCGCGCAGATAGTACGGCTTTACCGGACCGACGTGATAGCCAAGGCAACCGGAGATCGCGAGGCAAAGGATTGTCGCGAGTGAGGCTTTCAAGGCGCCGGTAAGGCGGACTCTTCGGGGGAGGACGATGCTCCGGGAGCGCCCGAAGGATCGGAGCCTGTGCTCGTGCCTGGCAGAGGCAACAGAGGTTCAGGCGCAGTAGTTGTATCCGGCGCGAGTGAAGCCGGCGGCGGAAGCGAGCTATCGCCATCGGAAGGAGGTAGGGGCGCTTCGTTATTCGGTGCACCCGGCTTGGCCGATCCACTTCCGGCACTTCGAGCTCCGTGCCCTTCGGGTTTTTTCTTTGCGTTCTGTGAGACCGGTATGGCTGGCTGCAGCGCAGCATCGCCCAATTTGGCGCGTAATTGGTCGATCCGTTTCTTCGCCTCGTTGCTTTCCTCTGATCCCGGCTGCTGCCGAATCACTTCGTTATAGTATATGACTGCAGCGCGATAATATTTTTGTTTGTCGTAGAATTTCGCGACCTTAAAGGAATTGTTTGTCTGCTTGTGCTCAAGAATATCGAGATTCTTGCGCGCCTGCGCTGCTTTCTCGCTTTTGGGATAGTGGAACAGGAAATCCTGGAAAGCCGTTTTCGCATTGCCGGTGGCAGCGGCGTCATTTGTGCCTAGCTGCGCGGCCGTAAACCAGATGTAACCGATTTGATATTGGGCATCGACGGCTATTGGCTCGTCGGGGAACTTGTCCACCACGGCCTGATAAGCCTGAATCGCTGCATCGTTCGCTCCCTGCTTCTCACGCGCCATACCAATATTAAACTGCGCTCGCGCTGTGTATCTCCCGTACGGCGCGGTGCGCACAACATTCGCGAAAATGCTCACCGCTCGATCCAATGCAGACGCGATCGGAATCCCCAGCACCTTTAATTTCTTGCCATTCAAATAAATTTCACCAACGCGAAACTGTCCCTCAACGGCGTCGTCAAAATGCGGGCTGCTGGGATACCTTTCAACCAACTGGAGATATGAATCCGCTGCTGGAGTATACTGGCGGGTCTGTTCCTGTAATTGAGCGGCGCGATAAAGCGCCGTGGAAGCCAGCGCATCTTTGGGGTGACGTTTGACGAGCGTTTTGTACGCCCCGATCGCACGTTTAGGATTGTTCTCATTTTCTGCGGTCTGCCCGATCTGATACAGCTCCGCTGCATTCCCGCTCATCGGCTCTTCGCCAGGGGGGACGTACTCCGCTTTTTGACCGGGCCGAAAGATGATGGAACCCATGCCCGGTTCAGGTAAAACAAACAGAGTAACAATGAGAAGTAAAAAAACGCGAATAACCAGTTGCATCTAAGTGTGGCAGGGTAGTTAACTTATC
>QHQV01000417.1 GCA_003219945.1 Verrucomicrobiota bacterium
GCCCAATGTGACATCTTTTCCCACGGATAAAACCGAAGACTCTCTCGATTCCATTTTGAATCTGTTCGACCAGCAGAAAATACGCATTGGCTCGTGCGCGTGGAGCTTTGACGACTGGCGCGGTGTCTTCTACCCACTTGATTTGCCAAAGTCGCACTGGCTCGAATTTTACGCGGGCCATTTCCCGGCCGTCGAAGTGGATTCTACATTTCACGCTGCGCCGACCGAAGCAACGGTTCGTCGCTGGGCGGAAACGACTCCCGCCAGTTTTCGGTTTACCTGCAAACTTCCCCGTCAAATCACCCACGTTTGTCGTCTACGAGGTTGCGCAGCAGAGCTAATGTCGTTTCTCCGCGCGATCGAACTACTCGGGCCAAAGCTCCAGGTGATCCTCATTCAGCTCCCGCCTTCGCTGACGCCGACCGACGGTAAACACGCGCTGCGCAAGTTCCTCGTGCAATTACCGCGGGATTTCCGGTTTGCCATTGAGTTTCGTCACGCCGGCTGGCATCGGCCGCAGTTTATCCGGCTAGTGGAAAAGTACCGTATCTGCTGGATTTGGGCCGATACCACTCCGCTCAACGAGCGAAACCTCGCGCCCTTCGAATTTCTGCCGTGCACCACCGATTTTCTTTACCTGCGTCTGCTTGGCGATTACACGACCAAATACGGCGTCGACGGCGGCCATATGCATCGTTACGAAAAATTGCTCTGGAAACGCGAAGCGGCGTTGGAAAGTTGGTCGCTGAAAATTCAGCGGCATGTTGCAGACGTGCGCAGTGTCTGGGCATTTGCCGGGAATCACTTCGAAGGGTTTGCACCGGAAACGTGCCAACGTCTAGCCC
>QHQV01000299.1 GCA_003219945.1 Verrucomicrobiota bacterium
CTAAACGTTCGAAGCTTGCAGGTTGCGATTGCGGGGAATGCCGAGGCTGTCAAAAATCATCCGGGTAGCGCCCGACTGATTGAGCGTATAGAAATGGATACCGGCAACATCGTTAGTCAGAAGGTCATGGCATTGCTCCAATGCGTATTGAATGCCAACGTGCCTAACCATGTCGGGATCATTTTGGCAAGGCTGTAGAGCACGTAGCAGCTTCGCAGGAAAACGTGCGCCGCCAGCCAGCTCGGCCATGCGTTTCAACCCAGTGATAGACGTAATCGGCATGATGCCGGCTATGATAGGTATATGAACGCCTGCGAGCCCACAGCGCTCCCGGAAATCGAAAAAGTCGCGATTATCAAAAAAGAGCTGCGTGACAATGTAATCGGCGCCGGCATCCACCTTAGCTTTGAAATGATCCATCTCAACCAACCTATTAGGCGTGGCGGGATGTCCTTCAGGAAAACCAGCAACGCCAATCCCGAAACCACGGCGGTCAGGATGGACGCCGGATTCGTTGAAGAGACGAACGAATTTTACCAGGTCGATTGCGTGTTGGAACGATTCGCGCGATTTATCGTACGCCATTCCAGACGGTCGGTCGCCGCCGAGCGCCAGAATGTTTCCAATGACTGATTTCGCGTATCGGAGAAGAATCGCGTCAATTTCCTCTTCCTTGTGGCAGACACAGGTAAGATGCGGGATGGGGTCCAGCTTTGTTGTGTGTTGAATGCGCTCGACGAGATCGTGGGTCAACTCACGCGTCGAGCCACCTGCGCCATAAGTGACGCTAACGAAATCCGGCATGTATGACTCAAGATCGCGAATCGTCTGATAGAGCGTCTCGGCGGCATGTAGGGTCTTTGGGGGAAAGAATTCGAACGAAAACGTAGGGGAATGTCCCCGCATGATCTCGGTGATATGCATGAGTCAGCGCTTATCTTCGTTCCTGCCGCGACTTTCGGTCAACTCGTCCCGAAATGCGACACGACGCGATAGCCGCTGCAACTGCAAAAGAGAAGTTGAAATCGTGAGAGTTCGTTGTTTGGATAGCGCTATGGATTTACTCTCGAACGCTCATCGGATCCCCGAGCAACAAATCGCTGTGGTCTATGGCGTATTGACTTCAGTTGGGTGACGTTTAGCAGGCCTTCTGCTGAGAAGTCGCGCGCGTTAGCGAAGGAAGAATGGGTCTGGCAGCAGCACGGTGATTGACTTGTTCTACGCCGCAAGCTGCGCCTGCGGGCGGCACCTCAAGAACAATGTGTTTGACCCTTGGAGCCGAAATTATTTCGGCGAACGCACGTTGGCGTGGGTTTTGACTTCGCGTCTTTGCTTTTCCACAACGCGGCGCAGCTCGCGCTCCATGGTTTTAAATGCATCATGGATCACTTTTTTGAGCGGTTCATGGGTGCCATTATCCATCTGCCTTTCATCGGCGACAAGCTCGTGGCGCGGCGCCACGGTCACGTCGATCCGGCACCGGTACGGGTTCCCTTTGTTATGGGTGTGATTTGTCTGCTCAATTGCGACATCGCAGCGGTTAATGTGATCACAAAATCTCTCGAGTCGTGCTGAATACTCCAAAACGAGATTGTCGGTCTGGTCAGATTTTTCCAAACCCCGATACGATATCTTGATGGGCAGTTGCATAATTACTTAGATACTACGGCGCTACTCGCGGTTGAGGGAACAAAAATCTCGGTTCGAGCATTCTGTTTCAAATTTGCCGTAACGACCGGAAATGGCTGATCAGTCTCGCCGCTTCGACGTTCACCAAATCCGATTTCACGTGTTCGACAATTCGTTGTCGTACACCGGCAGGCAACAAATCTACGATCGCTGTGTGAATTTCCGCAGGCGCCGCGAACGACCAGCCCTCCTTTCCGTTTTGCGAGACAATTTTCGCGATTTGATCGGCCAACTCTTTTTGAATTCGCCGGTCCATTTCTGTGGCCAGCTGCGTGCGCTCGGCAATTGAGGCCGGCCCGCGGTGCGCGCCTGCGCCTTCGGTTACCGGAAAACGCCCAGCCAAATCGCTCACCTTATCAACGAGTCTTCCATGCGCGTCAGTCATATTAAATGCTTGCACGAGTTGCAGGCTCGGCCCGCGCGTCGGCGTCTCGTTTACCCGGTAGGCTTTCAAGCTGCCGCGATCAGTGACGATCACAAGAGAACTCGGTGTCATTGGCAAATCACTGGCGGCGCGCGAGCGCGCACATGTCAGCTATTCCTATAAATAAAATCGCTGGCCGTTGCAACATCGCGCTTGCTTGAAACTTATGTGCGCCGCAAATGATGACCACATTAGTTAGCCCCGCGTACCGCGCGTTCTTCCTCGGCGGTGAGTCGGGGGAAGTCGACGCGCCGCTTTTTCCAGGATTCTTCGCGTGCCTGAGCTTGCGTGCCGCCGACCAGTTGCAGCAAACAACAAGCTCGCCCGTCGAGATCGACATCATCGCCGGACGCAAATTTTTTCGGCTCCGCCACAAAACCCGCGGCATCGCTCGTGTCGAGAATCAATCGCCATTCGAGATGTTCCTGGCCAGGCAAGACGAAGGCGATGGGCTCGTAATGCGCGTTGATCAACAGCAGAAAGGTGTCGTCATGTACTGGTTCGCCCTCGAACTTGAGCACATCCGTTGCATCGCCACTCAGCAGCATGCCCAGACAGCGCACGAACGGCGACGTCCATTCTTCCTCTGTCATCTGGTTGCCGCCGGGATTGAACCACATCACATCCCGAATCTCCGAGCCGGGGACGCGGCGACCTTTTAGGAACTTCGGACGCCGAAAAACCGGATGTTCTTTTCGGAGCTGTATCAATTTTCGCGTGAACTCAAAAAACTGATCCTCTTTTTCGTCACGCTGCCAGTTAAACCAACTGATCTCGTTATCCTGACAATAAGCGTTGTTGTTGCCGTTTTGTGTCCGCCCACACTCATCTCCGCCGCAGAGCATCGGCACGCCTTGGGAAAGAAGAAGTGTGGTGAGAAAATTGCGGCGCTGTCGGTCGCGCAACGCGTTGACCTGCGGGTCATCTGTAGGACCTTCCGCGCCGCCATTCCATGACTGATTATTGTTGTCGCCGTCGCGATTCTCGTCGGCATTCAGCTCGTTATGTTTCTCGTTGTAGCTGACCAAATCGGCCAGTGTGAATCCATCGTGGGCTGTAACGAAGTTGACGCTCGCGTAAGGCCGCCGGCCATGATGTTCGTAGAGGTCGGGGCTGCCGGTGAGTCGATAAGCCATCTCACCAATGCGACCTTCGTCGCCTTTCCAAAAACCCCGGATCGAGTCGCGATATTTGCCATTCCATTCCGACCAGGGCACAGGGAAGTTGCCCACCTGATAGCCGCCTTCTCCGACGTCCCACGGTTCTGCGATCAATTTCACCTGCGAGAGTATCGGGTCCTGCTGAATTACTTGGAAAAATGGATGCAGAGCGTTGAATCCCGAATGATTGCGCGCCAGTTCGGACGCGAGATCGAATCGAAATCCGTCGACGTGCATCTCCTCCACCCAGTACCGCAAACTGTCCGTCACCAATTGTAGCGTCCGTGGATGAAGCAGATTCAAGCTGTTACCCGTCCCGGTGAAATCGAGATAGAACCGGGGATCCTCAGGGTGCAGCCAGTAGTAGGAGAGATTATCTATCCCGCGGAAACAAAGCGTTGGGCCGAGATGATTTCCTTCCGCGGTATGATTGTAAACTACGTCGAGAATCACTTCGATTCCGGCGGCGTGGAGGCTGCGCACCGTCGCTTTGAACTCGGCGACCTGTTGGCCTATCTGTCCGCTGCTGGAATATTCTCCGTGTGGAGCGAAAAAGCCGATCGTGTTGTAGCCCCAGTAGTTCGTTAGGCCATTATCGACTAAAAGTTTTTCGTCGATGTGCGCGTGCACAGGGAGTAGTTCCACCGCGGTCACACCAAGTTTTTTGAAATAATCGATCGCAGCCGGGCTGCCGAGGCCCGCATAGGTGCCGCGCAATTGCTCAGGCAAGTCGCGCCAAAGTCTGCTGAACCCCTTGACGTGCACCTCATAGATCACGGATTCGTGCAGTGGAATCGCCGGCCTCTTGTCATTTTGCCAGTCGAATCCGGAATCGATAACGACTGATTTCGGGACGCCCCATGCATCGTCTCGAAAATCCTGAGTTAAATCTTCCTTCTCACCGCCGATAACATAACCGAACATTTCATCCGCCCAGCTCACCGCTCCGACGATCGCCTTCGCGTATGGATCAATGAGGAGCTTCGAGCTGTTGAAACGCAAACCCCTCTCTGGCTCGTACGGCCCGGATACGCGAAAACCGTACAACTGTCCCGGCTGCGCATCGGGCAAAAACACATGCCACACTTGGTCAGTACGCTCCTTCAGCGGGATTCGAACATCTTCTTTCGCGTCTTCAATGCTGTCGAACAGGCAAAGTTCAACACCAGTGGCATGTTCGGAAAAAATGGCAAAGTTGACGCCGTTACCCATCCAGGTTGCGCCGAGAGGATGTGGGTAACCGAGAAAGGTTTTTACCGGAGTCATAAACGGGCCGCGCATTTATCCGGCATTGAGGCCATGTTAGCAATGAGGAATGGCGGGTCGGATAAATCCTGACGCAGTTGTTTTTGATTGAAACCCGGTCGAAACCTCCTCCTGTGAAACGCACGATAATCTTCGCCGTCTTAATTCTGATTTGTGCGTTCTCGATTTACCTCTATGCGCATCACAATTGGAATTCGTTGCCGGCCGGGACCACGATTGATCGCATCGTCGTAGAAAAATCAGCGAGGCGATTATCGATCTTTCGGGATCGTAATCAGATAAAGATTTACCGAATCGCTTTAGGCCGGAAGCCGCTAGGCTCCAAGCAGGGAGAAGGCGACATGAAAACGCCGGAAGGGATCTACAAAATCGACGGCCGAAATCCCCAAAGCAATTTCCATCTCGCGCTGCACATTTCTTATCCATCGGATGAAGACGACAAGCGAGCGGCTGCACGCGGCGTTTCGGCTGGTCTTAACATCATGATACACGGTATTCAAAACGGACACGGCTGGATTGGCGCATTTCATCGCTGGAAGGATTGGACCGCCGGCTGCATCGCAGTTACCGACGAAGAGATTGAGGAACTCTGGCGAGTTACACCGGACGGTACGACAACCGAGATTCGTCCGTAAGTGCTCGGGACGCATTCCTGCGCGATGTTGTTGAAAGCGGCGCAGCAGCGCCGCAGTCGAAATCCTGGCGGTTAGTCGCAGCGCATTTCGCTTGCGTTTTGGAGTGCGCCGGTGCTCCGGCGCTTTGTATTGGCTCGAAGAGCGGCCAAGCGAGATTTTCGGCTGGCTTCCTGGGTTATCGGGCGGCTACGGTTCGATCGTTATTTCCATTTGGTCGACAGTCGGCACTGAAGGTATCGAATTGCCGGGCTTCATTGAAGCCTCCCGGTAAATATTTGCAGGTTGTCGATCCAAGAAAGTTACTACCGGCAAGTTTTGCATTGGCAGGGGACGATTCCCTTCAGCGACGTGACTAATGAGGAGCGTGTCGCCCATCACGTGGGGCTGAGAATCCGAGGAATGGTCCGATGCCGACTCAGCTAACGTAACCGTTTTTGCTAAAAACGGACGCAGCCGACCACGCCATGCTTCGAGGTCCTCGAGTTCCCTCCGTAAGTCCACAATTGTCGGCCAGTATGGTATTTATTTTTGTTGTAAGTAGCGTTCGCAAATCCGGACCTCAGAATGAAATCCAGCTCGTGTTTAGGGTTGGCGATTACTTCCTCGAGTACCGGGTTGGGATTACTCGAACACGATAAAGATCGACATTGCTGCTCCGACAGAGGGATTAGGTCAGATTCACGGAGAAGCTCTGCTGCATCCTTCCGAAAAGGGCCGGGTACGAGATAAATCAGTTCGCGGGGAATCTGATCCTCAAAAAGCGACGGGTGACTTCCCAACGGCGATCGGATGAGCGGACTCAAATCGAATCGAGACCTGTGGAAGAAGATCATTCCCGTGGCGTTTCATGTTGATTATTGGGACCACTTCGGGTGGCGCGATCGCTTCGCGAAGCCGGAATTCACTTCAAGACAACAACGTTACGCGGCGGCTTGGGGCGGCGATTCGCTTTACACTCCGGGCTTTGTCGTTAACGGGAAAGAATGGCGCGACTGGTTCGGTGGCAATGTGACACCGACAAGTTCTGCTAAAGTTGGCGTGTTGCGTGTGTCGTTCAGCAAACGACGGAAAACTCAGTGCCAGTTTTGTTCCGGCGACAACACAACCCGGGGCTTTAGCGTTGAATGTCGCATTGCTGGGGA
>QHQV01000418.1 GCA_003219945.1 Verrucomicrobiota bacterium
ATCGCTGAATCGTTAAAGCGAAAATGCGATGTAACGGTGTAACGATTCAACGGATCACGCGAGCGTCGTGTTCATGTTTTAACGACACAATCACCGAGTGCGCTCAGGATCATCTCCTTTTCCGCAGCGATGTTTTTTCCGATAAACACCAGTTCCGTGCGATCGGATTCAAATGGCTCCAGTTCCGAGCGGCCCGCCACGAAATTGAAAAGCTGCCCGCCATCAGCGAAGCGGATGAAACCCTTGGCGCGAACGATGCTCGCCGGCAGGCCATTGGCAAAGCCTTCGAAACAATCGCGCGAAAAAATCTTGCCGGAAGTGAATGCGAAAGATTCGAATTCTGGCTGATGCTGGTGTCCCGGTCCTGCGATTTTTCTCTCGCGTTCAATTCCAAACAACAGTTCCGGATCAATCCTGCAACGCTCGGTGCGAACAATTGCCGCGGTCGGATTGATTTCCCGGAGCTTCGTTTCAAGAGGTTTGGTCTCCTCCGGCTCGATGAGATCGATCTTGTTCAGAAGCAAGATGTCTGCGCCTTCGATTTGCAGACGGGTCGTGTGGCCGAGTTCCGGAAAACGAATAAGCATATCCGCGTCAATGACTGAAACCACGCCGTCGAGCCTGCATTGCGGCAGCGCTTCCTGGATGTTGAACACGAGCGCTTCAGGTTCGGCGAGCCCGGTCGTCTCAACCACAATCCTCTCGGGCGCGATCTTCTCGATGATTTCGTTCACTGCCGCTTCGAATTCTCCTAGCAACGAGCAACAAACGCAGCCACCGCCGAGCTCGGCGATTCGTACGTTCTTGCCTTCAATCACTTTCGTATCGATCGCGATCTCACCGAACTCATTCATTACAATCGCGATTTTCCCAGGTTGCAGCGCCAGGATGTGACGGAGCAAAGTCGTCTTCCCGCTGCCGAGCGGACCTGTAATTAATGTGATGGGGGTGCGGGGCATGTCAGAAACAAGGACGAATTACGAATGACGAATGCCGAAGGAAATCCGAATGACGAACTCCGAAATGGCTCGGGGCGTCTAGCGCAAGGCGTTGTCATTCGTGGTTCGTCATTAATTCGTCATTCGTGATTCGAGCTTCGTCATTTACTTTACCCTTTCACGTTTCCAATCGGCGTGAATCGCGCGACCGGCTTGCTGATCCCTGCCAACTCGGTCGCCGCGATTACCTCATCAATATCTTTGTAAGCGCCACCTGCTTCCTCGGCGAGGCCTGCCCAAGAGGTACTGCGAACGTAAATGCCGCGCGCTTCGAGATCGCGCTGGAGTTGCTTGCCGTGCCACTGTTTGCGCGCCTTGGTGCGACTCATGGTGCGGCCGCTCCCGTGCGCTGTGCTAAAGAAGGTTTCGGAGCCTGAAGTTGTGCCCACGAGTAGGTAGGAGCCAGTCTCCATGCTGCCGCCGATGATCACCGGCTGGCCCGTCTCGCGATAGCGCGCGGGCAACTCGTCGTGCCCCGGACCGAACGCGCGTGTCGAGCCTTTGCGATGCACGAGCAATGTCTTTTCTTGGCCATCGATCATGTGCCGTTCTAGTTTTGCGGTGTTATGTGAAACGTCGTAAACCACGCGCATCTCGAGATCTGCGGCGTTGCGGCCGAAAATTTCGGAAAAAACTTCGCGGATCTGGTGAAGAATTACCTGCCGATTCGCGAACGACATGTTCAATCCGCATTTCATCGCGGCGAAATAATCACGGCCTTCAGGTGAATCGAACGGTGCGCAAGCCAGCTCGCGATCCAAAATTTTGATTTCGTACTTCGGCTCCATCACTTTTAAGAAATTCTGAAGATAATCCGTGGCGACCTGATGTCCGAAGCCGCGGCTGCCGCAGTGAAACATCACCACGATTTGGTTCGGAATCGTGATCCCGAATTTTGCTGCGAGCTCCTTGTCGCGCACGTCCTCTGGCCGTGCGACCTGCACCTCCAGATAATGATTCCCACTGCCGAGGGTACCGACCTGGTTGTACCCGCGCTCGACTGCGCGGTCGCTGATTTTCGATGCATCGGCGCCTGCGATGCAACCGTTCTCTTCTGTGAACTCAAGGTCTTCTTGCCAGCCCATATCGCGCTCGACGCACCAGGGCGCGCCTTGTTCCACTAAGTCTCGAAACTCGCTGTGCGAAAGTTTCAGGAATCCATGAGTCCCAACGCCCGCCGGTACACGGTGAAATAGGCGATCGACGATTTCTTTCAACCGCGGTTGCACATCTTGCAGTGTCAGATTCGTGGTGATGAGGCGCATGCCGCAGTTGATGTCGAACCCGA
>QHQV01000300.1 GCA_003219945.1 Verrucomicrobiota bacterium
CGCTGGATTGTGATGACGGCATTTCTCGCGCTCGCCGGGCTGGCTTACGTGTATTTGACGCTCCAACTGTATCACCTCGGCGAGCGTAGAAAGGCAGTGGAGAACGAGCTCGCGTCGTTGCGCACTGAAAACGATGTCGCCGCCGGACAGATCGCGGCGCTCACCTCGCGCACGGCTTTGCAACGTCGTTTGAAAGAAGGCTATCTGAAAATGATTCCCGTTTCGGAGACAAAGATCGTGCGGCTCACAATCCCGGCGCGATCGACTGACGAAGAGGCGATTCAACCCGTCGTGAACCCTTTGGCGCAACATGAATCCAAGTAGCCGAACTCGTTGCGCTCTGGTGTGTGCTGCTTTTATCGGCCTGTTCAGCATTTTTTCGTTTCGATTGATTTATCTACAGGCAATCAAGCACGACGAATACGCCGGTCTCGCTGCGGAAAAACACGTTTACAAGCAGCTGATTCACGCCGAACGCGGCATGATCCTGGACGCCAACAATGAAGTTCTCGCGCACAACATTCCTGTGGAAACCCTCGTGGCCGACGCGACACATCTTACCGATCTTCAAGCAACCGTTGATCTCCTGAATGCCGAGCTGGAGGTCCCCTCCCAAGAACTTGCCGAAAAATTAAACAGCGGTCGCCGCTACATCGTCCTCAAACGCGAGGTAACCGCGGCGCGAGCAAATGCGTTGTGTGAAAAACTCCGTGCCGGCAATTTGCGCGGAATCTATCTCGAGCACGACGCCACGCGCATCTACCCCAACGGCTCAATGCTTTGCCACGTCATTGGGTTTACGGATTTTGATCACCGCGGCATCCAGGGCGTTGAAGCCTCGATGGAAGAATACCTCCACGGGCAGGACGGCTACCGTTTCATCGAGCACAACCGCGCCGGCCAGGAGATCGTGCCTTATCGGGGGCAGGAGCGCGCGCCACGTGACGGTTACCAAGTGCATCTAACCGTCGATCTCGGTCTGCAAAGCATTGTCGAAGAGGAAATCGACGCCGCGATGAAAGAATATTCTCCACAAAAAGCGACGATCATTCTGATGCGGCCGCAGACAGGCGAAATCCTCGCGATCGCCAACCGCCCGAATTTTGATTTAAACCTCCGCTCCGAGGCTAAGCCCGAACAAATGAAGAACCGGGCCATCATCGACATGATGGAACCGGGTTCCACTTTCAAGATCGTCGCTGCTGCCTCTGCTCTCAACGAACGCAAGTTGCGTCTGGATTCGCAGCTTTTTTGTGAGAACGGCCTCTGGAACTATGGTGGCTCCGCTCTACACGATCACCGCGCGTTCGGCTATCTGAGCGTCCGCGACATTCTGATTAAATCGAGCAACATCGGGGCAGCGAAACTTGCTCTGAGCATCGGCGACCAAAAATTTTACGAATACATCCGCCGGTTTGGATTTGGCGAGCGCACCGGAATTGAACTGCCGGGTGAGATCAATGGCGTGATTCGGCCGCCGCAAACGTGGAGCAAAATTTCCATTACGCGCATTCCGATGGGGCACGAAGTCGGCGTCACGCCATTGCAGATGACATCGGCAATGGCAACGATCGCGAACGCAGGTAAACTGGTGACCCCGCGTATCATAAAATCTGTCACGGCATCGGACGGCAAAATAATCAGCTCAGAGTCGCCAGTGGTACTCCGCCAGGTCATCTCTGCTGAAACTGCCAGACACATTGGTGATGCATTGCGCGGAGTCGTGAGCGACAAGGGAACCGCCGCCGCTGCAGCTGTGCCCGGGTTTACGATTGCTGGTAAAACCGGAACCGCGCAAAAGGTCAATCCGCACGGCGGATACGACCACGGAAAGTACGTCGTTTCGTTTGTCGGGTATCTGCCCGCCGATCACCCTGAGTTTGTGGGGCTGGTCGTGCTGGACGATGCGCATACAAGCAAACCTGAATTGAATTACGGCGGGCTTGTTGCTGGGCCGATTTTTTCCCGCGTTGCCGAGAAGGCCGCGCGCTATCTTGACCTTGAGCCGCATGAGGAGATTCGCAAAGCGATTCCCATTCAGCGAGTCGAAAAACCAAAGCCGGCAGAGCGACTTCGCAAGGTGCCGGCGGAACGAATCGCCTTAACCGATGGTTCGCGACGTTGAGCGCCTCGCGCCGGTTCGCCGTAGCGAATCCGTCTCCCGTCGGAGATGTTAAAGCCTCATGCAGCTCAAGACCCTTCTCTCTGCGACTCCAGTTCGCCAAGTCTTCGGGTCAGTTGATCGCCCGGTGGAAAACATCGCGTATGACTCGCGGCGAGTGCAAAGGCACACCATGTTCGTGGCCTTGCGGGGTGAGAAGACCGATGGGCACCAATTCATCGGTCACGCCATCGACAAAGGGGCGTCGGTGATCGTCGCTGAACGGGAACACAAAGATCCGCGCGTCACTTGTCTGGTTGTTGAAAACACCCGTGCCGCGCTCGCGGATTTTTCAGCAAGTTTTTACGGGCACCCGGCACGCAAATTAAAACTCGCCGCGGTCACAGGCACAAATGGTAAGACAACGACGACATTTCTCATCAAACACATCTGCGAAAACGCTGGGTTGCGCTGCGGATTGATCGGAACCGTTCGTCACGAGATCGGCGAGAGAATTTTGCCGGCCATTCGCACCACACCTGAATCGCTCGATTTACAAGAGCTACTGGCGCAGATCGCCAATGCAGGTTGCAAAGCGGCGGCGATGGAAGTCTCTTCGCACGCGCTGGCGCAGGAGCGCACACGCGGGATCGAATGGAACGTCGCCGTCTTCACAAATCTGACTCAGGACCATCTCGATTTTCACGGGACAATGGAAAACTACTTTGAAGCCAAGGCCAAGCTCTTCACTGGACTCGCCGGCCAAAAACAAAAGACCAAACCCGTGGCGATTGTGAACGTCGACGACCGTTACGGTCGACAGTTGCTCGACAAGCTGGATAAACGCGTGGCCGCTGTTAGCTATGGGATGGGGTTGCGCGCGAATTTTCGCGGTTCAAACTATCGCCCCGAATTCACCGGCACATCGTACCAACTTGATGCGCGCGGTAAGAGTTACCTCGTTCGTCTTCCATTGATTGGCCGCTTCAACGTCACCAATTCTATCGCAGCGCTCGCTGCCGCGGAAGTGTTGGGAATTAACTTGCGAACCGCGGTGCTCAGTCTTGGGAAAGCGCCCCAAGTTCCGGGACGCCTGGAACTGGTTCCTGCCAAACGACAATTTCAAGTCTTCGTGGATTACGCACACACTCCCGACGCGCTCGGCAACGTTCTCAAGACTCTGCGCGAACTCCAGCCGCATAGGTTGATCACAGTTTTTGGTTGTGGCGGCGATCGCGACCGGCAAAAGCGACCCTTAATGGCCGAGATGGCGGACCGCCTCGCCGATTACTCCATCATCACTTCTGATAATCCTCGCAAGGAAGACCCGAGAGCGATTATTGCCGAAACCGAAAAAGGCTTTCGATCGAATCGCTACGAAAAAATTGTCGATCGCACCGAGGCGATTAATCGCGCCGTTGCACTCGCCCATCCACGCGACATTGTGTTGGTCGCGGGCAAAGGGCACGAAAATTATCAGGAATTCGCAGATTACACCATCCCCTTCGACGACATGCAGGTCGCACGTCGCGCGATTGAAGATCATCCCGTCGAGCTTTAGTTATGAATCCGCTCACGCTTTCTCAAATCGCACAGCTCGCCGCAGCGTCGCTTTCATCCGGTGAAGGGACTGTCGTAATCAACAAGGTCAGCACCGATTCCCGCACGATTAAACCGGGTGAATTGTTTGTTGCATTGCGCGGCGAAAATTTTGAAGGCCACGATTTTGTCGAAGCCGCCGCAAAAGCTGCCGCTACAGGCGCGCTCGTTGATCTTAACTGGACGGGCAGTGTTCCGAACAATTTTGTACTCCTCCGGGCAACCGACACGCTCCAGGCCTATCAGACGCTGGCAGCCAATTACCGGAGGTCGCTCGCGCTGAAAGTCCTCGCGATCACCGGAAGCAATGGCAAGACGAGCACAAAAGACTTCGCTGCGGCGGTGCTCGGGCGAAGATTTCGGGTCACCAAAACCGAAGCGAATTTCAATAATCACGTCGGTTTGCCGCGCACAATTCTGGAAGCCACTTCCGAGGATGAAGTTGCCGTCTGGGAGATCGGGATGAATCATCCCGGCGAAATCGCAGCGCTCTCGAAGATCGCCGCGCCCGATGCGGCGATCATCACGAACATCGGTGTGGCACACATCGAATTCATGGGCTCACGGGAAGCAATAGCCATCGAAAAAGGAGCATTGGCCGAAGCAGTCGAGCCACAAGGAACAGTGATTCTAAATGCCGATGATCCGTTCAGTAAAGGAATCGCTGCGCGCACCTGCGCGAGAGTTGTATTCGCGGGAACAACAGACGGAGCCCTGCGGACGATTGAAATTCGGCAGAGCGCCGACGGGTCGGAGTTCACAATTGTCGAAGGCGCGCATCGTTGCCGCGCGCAACTTCCCGTTGCGGGTTCGCACATGGTGCAGAATGCATTGCTGGCCGTCGCCGCTGGGCGGGCGTTTGGATTATCTCTTGAGGAATGTGCGGCGGGGCTGGCCGCGGCGCCGCTCACGAAAGCGCGCTTGCAAATCAAGGAAATCGGCGGCTTGCAATTTTTAGACGACAGCTACAATGCCAACCCCGACTCGATGAAAGCGGCGTTGCGTACGCTGGTCGAACTCGATGCCGAGGGAAAGCGCATCGCGGTGCTCGGCGAGATGCGGGAATTGGGTGCCGAATCGCAGCGCGGACACCGAGAGGTCGGCGAGACCGCAGCTACGCTCGGAGTGAATCAACTGATCACGATTGGCGACGCGGCGGAACTGATCGCGGAAGGCGCGCGCACCGCCGGCTTGAACAAAGTTTCGTCCGCGGGATCGACCCGCGAAGCTGCAAGGTTGTTAGGCGAAATTGCCGAGCCGGGGGATCTCGTTCTGATCAAAGGCAGTCGCGCCGCGCGCACCGAGGAAGTAATCGAGCAATTCGGTAGTCAAAATTCGGCATTCGTGATTTCGCCATGATGTACTACCTCCATCACCTGAGTGGACAGTTCATCGGCTTCAACGTTTTTCTTTACGTCACTTTCAGGGCCATTGCTGCGGCGGTCACTGGATTTTTGACCACCCTGATTTTTGGAAATTTCATCATCGAAAAGCTGCGAGCACTGAAAGTCGAACAACCGATTCGAGGAGCGGCGGAAGTCCACCGCCTCGCCGAACTGCAAGGCGTGAAGCAAGGCACACCGACGATGGGCGGCGTGCTGGTGATTGGCGCCGTAGTTGTTTCGAGCATCCTTTGGGCGCGTCTCGACAATAAGTTCGTCTGGCTCGCGTTGTTCAGCATGGTTTACCTGGGCGGGCTCGGGTTCGCCGACGATTATCTGAAAGTCACGAAGAAGAAATCCGAAGGGATTCACGGCCGGATTAAACTCCTGTTCCAAATTATTCTCGCGGCAATTATCACTGGCCTGTTTCTCACCGATCCATTGCTGGAAGTGCAGGCTCGCACGCTCTACCTGCCTTTCATCAAAACCCCGGTGATTGCGAACATGAGTTGGTTCACCTTCGTATTTTTTGTGGTGGTTATCGTCGGCACATCGAATGCAGTGAATCTCACTGACGGGCTGGACGGTTTGGCGACCGGTTGCACCATCACCGTGGCATTTGCGTATGCGTTGCTCTGTTACGCGGCCGGCAATTTTCGCGTGGCGGAATACTTGCAGGTTCCCTTTTATCCGTTCGCGGGCGAACTGACCATTGTCTGCTCGGCGCTTATCGGCGCGGGGCTGGGCTTTCTCTGGTTCAACTGTTATCCGGCCAAGGTTTTCATGGGCGACACCGGATCGCTGGCCATCGGCGGCATCCTCGGCGTTGTCGCGATCTGTTGTAAACAGGAGCTGCTACTGGTCGTAGTGGGTGGCGTTTTCGTGATCGAAGCCGTCTCAGTGATTTTACAGGTGCTGAGCTTCAAACTCACGGGCAAGCGGTTTTTCGTCATGTCTCCGCTTCACCATCATTTCGAGTTAACGGGCTGGAAAGAAACCACAGTGATTGTTCGCTTCTGGATTCTTTCGATCATCTTCGCCTTGCTCGGACTGGCAACCCTGAAACTGCGATGAACAACGGACGCTACAAAAATCAAAACGTAGCCGTGCTTGGAGCAGGGCTGAGCGGGAGCGCCGCGGCCTTGCTGCTCGCCTCCCAGGGCGCACAAGTGACGGTACTCGACAGCGCCGGCGAAAGTGATTTGCTGAAATCCACGTTGGACAATCTGCGGGCACACGGCGTGCGGGTGGTTTGTGGGTCTGCGGCGAACAGCAACTCATCTGTGTACGACTGGATGGTTCTAAGCCCGGGCATCGATCCGGTTTCTTCGTTGGCGCGCAATTTTTCTTCGCGCGGAATTGATACAATCAGTGAGCTCGAGCTGGGTTGGTGCTCCTGCGAAATGCCGGTCATCGCGGTAACAGGCACCAACGGCAAAACCACGACGACCGAGCTCCTCGCTCAAATGCTCAATGCTTGCAGTCAACGAACGATCGCTTGCGGCAACATCGGCAAACCCCTTTCAGAGGTCGCGCGGGAAAAGCAGCCGTTGGACGTGCTGACGGTTGAAGTGAGCTCGTTCCAATTGGAAGCGATCCGCACATTTCGTCCGTCGATAAGCATCTGGCTCAATTTTGCCCCCGACCATCTGGATCGTTATCGCTCCGTCGCTGACTATCGCGCGGCTAAGCTGCGCATCTTCGAAA
Source organism: Verrucomicrobiota bacterium (assembly GCA_003219945.1). Classification (GTDB taxonomy): domain Bacteria; phylum Verrucomicrobiota; class Verrucomicrobiia; order Chthoniobacterales; family UBA10450; genus Udaeobacter. The sequence goes on from QHQV01000300.1 coordinate 6,790, forward strand.
ATCAAACTGAGCACGATGTCGCCGTTGTCAACGCCGCGGAAGTGCTTCCGACAATTCGCCCATGCCGCATCACTTTCAGCGCTTATTCCAATCGCGCCGATTTCCGGCTGTCTGACGGCGCAATCGTTTATGAAAACCAGCCGGTCTTGCGTCTGGCTGATACGAAGCTGCGTGGGCTACATAACATCGAGAACCTGATGGCGTCGCTTGCTGTCGGCGTCGCCCGCGGATTGCCGTTCGCGCAGATGGTGGCGGCGATTCGCGATTACGAGCCGCGCCCGCACCGATGCGAATTTGTGCGCGCACTCGATGGTGTCGAATACGTCAACGATTCCAAGGCAACCAATCTGGACGCAGTCGAGAAAGCATTGGCCGCACAGACTAAACCGGTGGTGCTCATCGCCGGCGGCAAAGACAAAGGATTCACGTTCGATCCGTTGCGTTCGCTGGTGAAAGACAAAGTCAAATCAGCAGTGCTAATCGGCGAGATGGCCGAGAGCATCAGGCGCTCATGGGACGGCGCGGTCACATCCGAAATCGTGGCTTCACTCGCCGGCGCAGTCGAGCGCGCGCGCAGTCTCGCCAGTGCGGGGGACGTTGTCCTGTTCTCTCCGGGCACATCATCGTTCGACATGTTCAAAAGCTACGCCGATCGCGGCGACCAATTTCGCAAACTGGTCCAAACGCTCCCGCAATGAAACGGATTAGAATCCCGCGTCTTTTCAACGCTAAGAAGCTGTCGGCAGCGACGGCCCGCCGCGCGTCTGCGGCGTCCGCAGGAATGGACTTCGAAGGCATTCCGGAACCAAACATGAAGTTATCGCGAGCATTACTGATTGTTTTGCTTCTGCACGTCGTTGCTGTGTCGGGAATCATTGCGTTCAACGCCATCAAGACGCGTGAGCGTTCATTCGTGCCGGAAGCACCTACGCAAACTGAAAACACTCCGGCGGATACGGCGGGAACAGCAAATCACGCGGACCCTGCCAAAGCACCACCTGCTGCGATGCAAAAAGGAAACGATCGCCAACACGATCCGAAACCTTCTCATTCGCCTGCGAAGGACGAACAGGCAAAGACGGTTTCGCCTTCGGGAAAGACCTACCTTGTGAAGAAAGGGGATAATCCAGTCGCAATCGCAAAGAAATTGAAAGTCTCCTACAACGATTTGATCGCGCTCAATCACATTGAGGACCCACGCAAATTGCAGATCGGTCAACAGCTTTTAGTTCCCAAACCAACGACGAATGCGAAAAAAACGAAAAAGAGCAAAAAATAATGCACCGGATCCAGCGACATAAGCAAAGATGCTT
>QHQV01000419.1 GCA_003219945.1 Verrucomicrobiota bacterium
CGCAGAGTCCCACGCCAAGTTGGATCTGCTTGTAAGTCGCGTGGATGGTACCTTCAACGGATTGACCGGCAGGACGGTGATTCGTTTGGAAGATGGAACGGTATGGAAGCAGGCAAACGCGGACGACCGGTATCGGTCGAAAAATCCGGATCACCCGGCTGCTGCCGTAATTCACGGTGTCTTCGGCTATAAGATGCGGATTGAAGGGACCCAAGAATTTTACGTCGATCCAGTCCGGCACCCGTAGCCGATCAAGCAAGCGGCTGCGTTGCGGAGGCGGCCGGAAGCAAGCGTCCCAGGCCAAACTCGGCATGGATCAATCGCGCAGCGCGCTCCGCTTCTTTTTCGTCGATTATCACGGCGATCTTGATCTCTGACGTTGAGACCAGCTGAATATTGATTCCGGCGCGGCCCAGGCATTCGAACATTCGCGCCGCGACTCCCGAATGGGATCGCATTCCGATGCCGACAACGCTCAACTTGGCCACGCCACTCGCGGTGTTCAGTCGCTTCGCGCCCAGCTCGCCCAGCACCGGCATAAGGATTGTGCGGGCGTTTTCCAGTTCGTCTTCATGAATTGTAAACGAAATGTCGGTGGTCCCATCAATCGACGCATTCTGCACAATCATATCAACAATGATATGCGCCGCGCCGATATCGGAGAAGATCCGCGCAGCAATTCCCGGCTTGTCACGGACTCCGGCGATGCTGAGCTTGGCCTGATGCCGGTCCAGACTGATCCCACGAATCAGGATGTCTTCCATGCTTGGGGTTTCCTCCTTTGTCAGGGTCCCGGCAACTTGCTTAAAGGCCGATCGCACTTCGAATTCCACGCCGAATTTCTTGGCGAATTCGACAGCCCGCGATTGCATCACTTTTGCGCCACTGCCAGCCATCTCAAGCAGCTCGTCATAAGCGATTTCGCCGAGTTTTTCCGCGTCTTTAACAATTCGTGGATCGCAAGTGAAAACGCCATCTACGTCGGTGAAAATCTGGCAAGTGTCGGCATTCAACGCGCCCGCCAACGCAATCGCCGTCAGGTCCGAACCGCCACGGCCGAGCGTAGTTGTTTCTCCTTCCGAGGTCTGTCCCTGAAAACCGGCCACTATGACGATGTAATCGTCCGCGAGGAGCTCGTGAATTTGCTTTGGACTGATGTTTGCGATGCGAGCACGTGTGTGGTTGCGGTCGGTCAAGATTCCGGCTTGTGCGCCGGTCAGTGAGATTGCCGTTCCACCTAGCTCGTTCACTGCCATCGCAGTCAGGGCGGCGGCGGCCTGTTCGCCGGTCGAAAGTAGAATGTCGAGTTCCCGCTTGATTGGCTGCGGTGCAACGGCGTGCCCCAGCCGCAGCAACTCGTCAGTCACTCCGGCCATTGCGGAGACTACCGCCACTACCCGGCAGCCCTGGCGCTGCGTCTCGAGGATTCGCTGCGCCACGTGACAAATTCGTTCCGGCGTTCCAACGGAAGTGCCGCCATATTTTTGAACTACCAGGCGCATGTTGCGATGGAGACTAACCCGAACAGAGCACGAACTGCGATTCTTTTCGAAGTTGGCTACAGCTCAATTGCGCGTCGCACATCCGTTACTGTGGCGGCGACCGGCTTCAATTCTTTCATTTGCCCGATAGTCGCATCGGGGTCTTTCAAGCCGTGTCCGGTGACGGTGCACACGATCTGGCTGCTTTCCCGAATTTTT
>QHQV01000420.1 GCA_003219945.1 Verrucomicrobiota bacterium
CCAATAGGGAAAGTCCCTTGCCACAGCGGGCAAAGAGAGGTACAAAACCCGGCGTGATTGATTACATCCAAAAAGGCGGATTATTGATGTGGCCGATTCTGGCCTGCAGCATCATCTCAATTGCTGTTTTTGCAGAGCGCCTTTTTTATTTTCATCGCGCGACCATCCACGTTGGCGAGTTTTTGAAAGGACTGTCGAATTTAATACGCCGTCGCAATTTCGCTGAGGCTTTGCACGAGTCTGCCGGCACGCCGGGCCCGGTGGCGCGAGTGATTCATGCTGCGATTATCCGGCACGATGCGCCTCGATCGGAATTACGCGACATTGTGCAGGAAGCAGCGCAACTGGAAGTACCAAAACTGGAGCGGTTTCTTCCCGTGCTTGCTACTATTGCTTTCCTGACGCCGCTGCTCGGGTTGCTTGGCACCGTCGCGGGGATGATTGACGCTTTCGGCACGATCGCCTCAAGCGGTGGTTATGCGACAGTGACGGAGCTTTCCGGTGGCGTTTACAAGAGTTTGCTAACGACTGCGGCTGGGCTTGTTGTCGCAACACCGACATTTGTCGCTTACAGCTATCTTTCATCCCGCGTAAATACCATGATGCATGACATGGAGCGCGCAGGCATTGAGATTGTCCGCATGTTGACCGAAAGCCGTCCAATTAGCGGCATCATCAGTTTCCAACAACCTGATGAGACGGTTCGTGAGATCGAAGCACGGCAGGATCTTTAACGGCCAACGGCTCATCTGGTTGGATCTTTTAAAGCCGGAAAACGTTAAGGCATTTGACTGTGAAATTCAGCCGAACAACAAACTATAACTTCGGGTGGCTTTTACTGATCGGGCTTGTCGATCTCGCTTTCCTGCTCGCTTTCTTTCTGTTGCTGAGTTCGAATTTCATCCTGCAACAAGGTATCTCGATTTCCATGCCGTTCTCGCGTTTTACCCTCAGTCCGCAAAGCAACCAACAGATCATCAGTATTACAGGTGGGGCAGTTCCCGCGATTTATTTTCAGGACCAGCGAGTTACAATCCAGCAGCTTGGGCCATTACTCGATGCAGCCAAGCGTAAGAACCAATCTATCATCATTAAGGCTGACCGTTCTGCTTCCTATGAAACAGTTGCTGCAGTGACCAATGCTGCGCTCGAACACGGCATCACGTCGGTTGCGCTCGCCGCAACTCCGCCACGATGAATAGCGTTGCCTCTGAGATTGCAGCCGAACCGCTTCTCTTCACCTGGGATTCCCCTCGGGGACAAAGGACGACGCTTGCGGCTTTCCTGGTGCTGTCGCTGGTGGCTCACGCTCTGTGCTTTTATGTCTTTCAAATTGTTTACCCGGCTCCGGTGGCGCTTTTGCCGCCGCCGGCCCGCATTACATTCATAGCGCCCGACTCCGAAGAAGGCCGCACGCTGCTTCGTTGGATTGATGCAGAAGATCCTGCGGTTGCTTTCACAACTCATCCGGCACCGGGAGCAAGGCTTGGCACCCTGCCAAAGGCTGAGCATCTCCCCTCCTATTCTACAATACAACCGATTCTCAAGGAACTTCCACCGTTGAAGCCGGATCTGAGGGTT
>QHQV01000421.1 GCA_003219945.1 Verrucomicrobiota bacterium
TCCCGTTTCGCAGCGTCCTTTGAGGAGACACCTGAAACGGTTCGGTTTCGCGTGGCAGTAAGCGACTTGGGTGAAATTCGTTACTGCTTTCCGATCAACTCGTCAGGTGATCCAGCGCTGGACGAACAAGCGCGCTTGCAGGTCGTCCGTAGCCGTTTCTCACAAAACAAACAAACCGGCAACAGACCCGATTCCGCTCTCGTTTGGGGCATGGCCACAATCCAATGGGGCAGCGACGTCGCACGCCCGCAGCAAGCACCCGCCGCCACCGTTACGCCGTGATTCGCGTCAGTCTTGCTACTCTTGTCACGATTTATCTGCTGCTTTTCCTTGCGGTGGTGTTTCTATTCTGGATAGTGGGAGAATGGAACCGCCGGCGGCGAGAGCGACGGTCTCTTCAGCACCGGTTCCGTTGTGTGATTTGCGCGTTCGAATTTGAGGATCGCACGGATGCGCTGCTTCCCCGGTGCCCACACTGCGGAAGTTTAAACGAACGATTCAGGATGGAGAACATTTAACATGGGAATGTGGATAGGCCGAAACCGCAAAGCGCG
>QHQV01000365.1 GCA_003219945.1 Verrucomicrobiota bacterium
CGATGATCATCGGCTCGGATTCGGGATGATTGATGTTTGCAGGAATGATCGCGCGGCCACGCGCGACTTCTGCCCGCACGAACTCCGGTGTGATCTCGCGCGGAATGTTGGCACCGAACGGTTCGCCGCGATGTGCGAAGGCGAGTGAATTCCGTGAATCGTAATTCGTGGATCGTGAATCGTTCTGGCCGAATCTCGATTCTCGATTCTCGATGTAACGGCCATTCTCGCGAATGGCAATGAATTCCATTTCGGGAGTGATGATGCCACGCCTCGCGTACGCCAGTTGCGTCACCGTGGATCCTGCGCGTCCACGCAATGGCTTTCGCATGGCGAATTTCGAATCTCGAATCTCGAATCTCGAATTTCCGACGTGCCCATTAGCGCTCGCGCGATGAACTTCAGATAAGTATCCGTCATCGCGCGGTGATTCGGCGCGACCACCGACTTCTTGCACGTCGCCGCGGTCGCGAATCCATTTTGCGCGTAAGGGTGGAAGTCCTTGTGTCACATCGCCGTGAAAATCCGGATCACCCCACGGGCCGCTCGTGTCGTATACGCACACGGGCTCATTGATTTCGATTTCGCCGTTCACGGACTTAGTCGGTGCGAGTGAAATTTCCCGGAACGGAACGCAAATGCCGAGGTGCAGCTTTCCCGAAACGTAAGTCTTCTTCGAATTTGGAAGCTGGCCGTTAGGTGAGCTCATAATGATTGAACCTGGAAGCCACGAAGCCAGGAAGCTGATCCGTCCGAAGATTCTTTTCCTGGTTTCGTGGGTTCCTGATTAATTCTGTTATTCACAACAAAAAAGCCATGAGCGGAAAGATCGCATGGCTGAAACCGCCAGTCCGGCATCGGACCCTCGCTCCCTTCGGCGGCATTACCCGCATCAGGTTCAAGGGGTCGTCCAATTGGACCTCTCAGCCATCGCGGCTCCCCCGCTACGCCGCACGATAGTGCGGCAAGTGACAAGTGACAAGTGACGAGATTCTCGAATACCGGATAGCGGAGACAGGAAACCGGAAAGATCGCGGCCGACACGGCCGCCTCTACAACAACCTTCGTGTCCTTCGTGATCTCTGTGGTGAAGGAAACTGGATGCAACGTCACATTGCTATTTGGCCGGTGCAGCGGCCATATCCGCGTGGAACACCGCTTTCCATTCGCCGTTCCTCAAGTTCCAGACTGTGCCACAGTTTAGTTCGGCGGTAGAACCGTCTTGGTTTTGTACTTTCGCTTTGTAGGAAACGATCGCGACGTCATTGCTCACCATTGAGACGTTGAAATTTCCGAGCGAAAAAGATTTCATGGTCATCTTCGACATTCCGTCGAGTCGCTGTTGGAAATTGTAGATCCCGTCCGGATAAACCGCGACCACATCGGTCGAGATGAGTTTCTTTACTTCGTCCGCGTTCTTGTCTTTGAACGCGTTCCATACCGCGGTTTCGCGCACGACCAACGCCTCGCTTTCTGAAATGGCCATTGCGATCATAGCTGTCGCGAATAAGAAGACGATCGGGTACGCGAAATATTTTTTCATAAGCGTTTTCGTTGTAGCCACGGCGCTCTGTCGCCGTGCTTTTGAGAACGAAGCACCGCCTCGACAGGGCGAGGCGGCTACAGGTTTGCGGGCGAGTCCGAGCCGGACCGGCATCGCAATCGCGCCTACCTCATTTGTGACTTTGTGGCGAAACTATTTCGCCGCCGCAGCGGCTTGTTTGATGTTGGTGTGAAAAATGGCCATCCATTTTCCATTCTCCTGTTTCCACACGGTTCCGGCGTTGTAAGTACCAGACATATCCTTGCCTTCGTAGGTGCCTTCGATCTTCACCTTGTACGTCGCGACGACAACATCTTTTCATCGGAGAACATGTCATAATCACTGATCTCGAACGACTTCATGTCCCACTTTTTCATGCCGTCCAATTGCCTGCTGCATATTGGAAATGCCCCCATCGTAAACGCCACGAAAATCCTTATCGACGACTTTTTTGAAGTCCGCTTCGTTCTTGTCCTTGAAAGCCTGCCAGGCAGCTTTTTCCTTACCTTGCATCGTGGTTTTGTCCGGCGGCGCAGCCCTTGAAACGGCGACTGTCGCGAGTAGGACTGTTATTAAGTAGGTGATTTGCTTTTTCATAAATCCTTTCGTTAGGTTGAATCACGATGATCGTGCCATGTTCAGGCAGAGGTCAAGGCCGATCCGTATTTATTCAAATGCCCGTGCATCAATGCGGCAAAGCACGCTGCCGCCACTTGAATCTCACGGAACAATGGGAGCGGATTCAAGAGACGATCTTTTTGCAGGAGTTGACGTCTGCGGCTGCGAGAGAAAAGCGGATTGACCAACCAGCTCGAGTAGGCTTGCGTCTGCTTCCTTCACATTTCCTCCTGCTTCTTTCACAATCCCGTCCTGAATGACAGG
>QHQV01000366.1:0-2967 GCA_003219945.1 Verrucomicrobiota bacterium
AGCGGAGACACTTGATAAGACGTTGCACAAACTAACGCCGGTGACGTGGGAATCGCATTGGCGAGAAAACTGCGAAGTCATTTTGGTTGCAATCGTGATCGCCGTGGGGATTCGCTCTTATTTTCTGCAGCCGTTCAAAATTCCAACTGGCTCGATGCAGCCGACGTTAAATGGAATTATCGGTCATCCGAGCGCAGAACCGCCACCAAATATCCTGCAACAGATCGTCGAATTCGTCGTTAAAGGTCGCAACTACATCAACGTCGTTTCGCGAGACGACGACCAGATTTTCGAGATCGTGACGAAGAAAGTAGCGCTCTTTTTTACCTTTTCGCGATTGGTGTGTGAGCGGCAAAGCTTTCTCGTGTACGCCCCGCCCGACACGCTTCGTGGGGATTTCAACGTCTTTCCCGGCCGGCTTTTTCATCGGGGCGAAGTTATCGCCCGAGGCGCGATCGACACGGGCGACCAGGTCTTTGTCGATAAATGCAGCTACAACTTCGTTAAGCCGCACAACGGGGATGTTTTTGTCTTCAGAACAAATGATATTCCGGCGATTCGCCCGGATCCGATTGCCGGACCGCCTTTTTATATCAAGCGATTGGCCGGTCTACCTGGCGACCAGTTGCGCATCGATCCGCCATTTCTTTACATCAACGGCAAAAAGGCCGAGGGCTACGGCTTCGAACGGGTGATGTCGGCTCGACCGCCGTACCGTGGTTATGCGTTTGGCCACGAGTATTTGTCGAAGCCTGATCAGACGTACAAGGTGCCTCGCGATGGTTATTTCGCCATGGGTGATAACAGTTATAATAGCTTCGACAGCCGCTACTGGGGACCAGTTCCCGTCGAGAATTTGGTCGGTCGCGGGTTGTTTGTTTATTGGCCGTTTTACCCGCATTGGGGACTTATTCGTTAGGCCAATGACGGAGTGATCGACTGATGGAGTGTTGGAGTGATGTTCTGATCCGCATTACTCCATTACCAATTCTTGCTGAGTCGGGGCAAGCCGTGCTCGGCGTTTACGGCTGGGTGGGCCTTTGTGGTGGTTACGCGCTGGTTGTGCTTTTTGCGCCGGTGCGGCGAGCGCTGGTTGACGGTCTTCACTGCCTTGGGCGCTACCAGAGGATCTGGATCACCTTCGCCGTACTTGGTTTCGGCTACTTCGTCTTTCAGTTTGTCACTTTCACGCCGATCCAGAACTGGGCGGACCTGGAGCTAAGCCAGATCGCTTCGTTGCCGCAGTGGACCTGGCCAAGGGTGAGTGAGATATGGCCGGAGACTCTATTGCCTGCATTAGAGGGCGTAGCTGGAATTTTCGATAACGCCACAACAACATATCCGCTCTCCGTCGTCGCAGCGGTTTTGATGATTGTGAACTGGCGCGGATTGCACAGCGCGTTGGTGCGAGCCCTGCGGAAACGATATGGCTTTTGGGGTTATCTCGTTTATCTGATTCTGTTGCTGAGCGCGCTGGCGTCGCTGTTGAAGCCGATCGTCTTCTGGCGATTACCGGAATGGAGTCGCCTTTTGCCAGCAGCCGGTCTGCTGCGCGTTTCGGCTACGGTGGATGCGGCCGCATTTATTTTCGAATATCTCGTGGGCGTTTATATCCAGGTCTATCTCATCACTGTGTGTCTGGCCTGGACAAGAGGCTTGAGCTTTGAAGAGGGCGAATTGTTCCGGTTCGCGATGCGGCGGTTCAGTTATGTTTTGGAATGGGCGGGCATTGTGGTTGCAGTCAGCACGTTGATCCTCCGGCTGCCCCTCGTGCTTGCTTACTTCATCAATATCCCGCGGGTCCTCGATTACCTGCCCATTGCGCGGGTTCTTATGAGCGGGTTGATAATCGCGTTTTGTTCGGTCCAAATCTCGCTGGTGCTGCACAACGAAACACTGATCCAAGCGATGCGCGCGCACGTTCATTTCATCCAAAAAAATGCCGGTCGTCTCGCATGGTTTCTGGTGATTTGCGGGATCCATTTTTATGTCATCATGGCTTGCGATGCCATTCTGCGCGGGGCGATTGCAGATCGATTGGGCGCTCTCTTACTGTGGAAATTCAGTTTTGCGTGTCTGCGAGGCGCAGTCACGGGCTGGCTCTTGGCTTCATGGGTCTGCCTGTTTCGACAATGCGAAACAGGCAGAATTCACCAAGAGAAATGGATTCAATATTGATCAAACAGGTTGCGAGAAGGCGAATGTGAATGCGGCCACCATTACCCGCCAGAGCAAATCGAATCTGGCACTGGCTTTTGTGTCGTTAGGCCGTGAGCGCAAACGCGACATCACGATTTTCTACGCGTTCTGCCGTGTGGTCGATGACATTGCGGATGCGGCGGAACTGAGCGTCATGGAGAAACGAGTGCGTCTGGCGAATTGGCGTCACATGCTTCGCACCGGCGCTCAGGACGAGCCGCTGCTCGCCCGCGATGTGAGGCAATTAATGCAGAAGTATTCGCTTTCACCCAACATGCTTGAGGAGATTATTGCCGGAGTAGAAATGGATTTGAGCATCGCGCGATATCCCACCTTTAAAGAGCTTCGTGTCTATTGTTACCGAGTCGCCAGCGCAGTTGGGCTGGTCAGCATCGAGATCTTTGGTTATCGCAACCCGCGCTGCCGGGAATATGCGATCGATCTCGGACTTGCGTTGCAAATGACCAACATTATTCGCGACATCTGGAAGGATTTTCAAGCCGGACGCATTTATCTGCCGCAGGAAGATATGGCGCGGTTCAACTATCCCGAAGCTGACCTGGCGAAACGACAATACAACGAGCACTTCCTCCAGTTGATGCAATTCGAAGCGTCTCGCGCGCGTGAATTTTTCAGCCGCGCGGTAGCTGAACTCCCGGCCGAAGATCGCCGCGCGATGGCGCCTGCAGAAATAATGGCTTCCATTTACCGGGCCTTGCTCCGCCGAATTGAACTGGACAAGTTTCGAGTTTTCGAAAAAGAATATCG
>QHQV01000366.1:3182-3581 GCA_003219945.1 Verrucomicrobiota bacterium
TGAACGGGCGGAAAAGGGGGCGATCGAAGCCAAAGCGATCAGCAAAGCAGACGCTGAAAAACAGTATCCGTCGCGGGGAGGAAGTTACCCAGTCGGTCAGCGAGATCCCCACGATGCGTCCGGTATTGTCGTCAGTCCGTATCCGCCGCATGAAAAGTACGAGTGCTCCAAAATTGCACACGGTGCGTTGGTGGTTGACACAAAAGCGAACAAAGTCTTCGTAAGACCCTAAGTCGCGCACATTCAGACTACCCCAATCATTTGGGCAGTAGCCACATTGACGCGCAACGATTCGGTCTACGCGCGGTTCATTGGTTAACAATGTGAGTCTATGAAAACCAATGTTCTGGTGATTCTTTCAGGAATATCGCTGAGTTCTCTTTTTTTGAGTTCTTGCGA
>QHQV01000301.1 GCA_003219945.1 Verrucomicrobiota bacterium
CCTCGTGGTCTGCGAGAACGTTAACCGCTCTGCTGACCGAAGCTTGATCCAGTAAACCGCTTGGTCTGTAAATGAACAGACGAATGTCTTCGTGAAATTCGATGTCAGCCGGAAGAGTCATCACGCGTTACTTTTGTTCAGGCGATTTTTAAGGTCATCTCTTTTGAATCGGCCGCCAAGCGCGAATATCAGAGTTCAACTCAATGAGTCGCGTAGCCGCCATCGATCACGAACGTCTGGCCGACGGCGAACGAGGCATGGTCCGAACAAAGAAATAGAACCATGCCTGCTATTTCTGCCGGCTCAGACACGCGGCCAATCGGCGTGTTCGCGATGAAATGCGCGCTCACATTTGGATCATCGAACCATGCCTTGGTCATTGCGGTATTCACTAGCCCGGGTGCCAGCGCGTTAATGCGAATACCTTGATTTGCGGATTCGACGGCAGCCGCTTTGGACAATCCGATGACTCCGTGTTTGGCGGCGACATAGGCGCTGATTCCCGGCTCGGCGACCACGCCGGCGATTGACGCGTTATTCACGATCGCGCCGGCGCCGCTTTGCAGCATGTGCGGGATCTCGTACTTCATGCACAGAAATACGCCCTTTAGATCGACAGCCAACGTGTTGTCGAAAGTCACTCGTCCATCTCAACGAGCCTTGAGGTCGGGGGCAGAACACCGGCATTGTTGAACGCGCAATGCAATCCGCCGTAGGTCTTGACCGCTGTCGCAATCAGATTCTTCACATCGTCCTCATCGCTGACCTCAGTCCTCATAAAAATCGCTTCACCCGCGTCGCGTTTGATCGTCTCGACTGTTTCCGACCCAACAGGATCGACATCGCCGATCACAACATTCGCCCCGCTTTGCGCAAAGACCAGCGCGGTCGCGCGACCAATCCCTCGACTCCCGCCCGTGACAAGCGCGACTTTACCTGAAAAATCGAATGTAACCTTGGGCACGCTCAGAACTTCAAGCTCGCAGTGAAGTTAAACCCGTCTCCTTCAACAGCTCTGCTCAGATCGAAGTCGTAGATCCAGCGCAGTAAAATCGAGATGACTCTTACCCAGTTTTGTCGAATAAGTGATGCCTGTTGTCAGGTAAAAAATAATTTCGCGGATGAGACGGAGAGATTATTTTCGGGTCCTCCTTCATCACTCATAATTGCGTAGGAAAGAACGAAGGCGTTGCGAGAAGCTGGACAATCGCAAGATCACGTTTGAGGATGTGTCCCTTGCCGCCAACAACTGGTGCTGTTTGAATCGAAACTTACGTCTTTAGCATTAAGCGTTTCACCACCAGAAAGCTCGCGGACCCCAAGCTCCGTACCAACCAAATGCGGCTGCACGGTCCATCTCCGCTGCCATGTAGTAGTTTTGGGCAATCTGCTGCTGAACCGCCAACTCGTGGTAACGCTGGTATTCCTGTTCCCGGCCGATGTAAGCCACGCCCGCTTTCTCGTCTTTGTAAACGTAAAAGGTTCTTCCTTTCACGGTAGCGCGATGGACTTGGTACGGTGGCAGGGCGGCATAGATTTGCTGTTGCTGGGGCGTTTGCGGCGTTCGCACGCGGAAGCCCGCCGCCGACAACAGCGATGTTGTGTTTCCTGATCCCATCTCGGCACAGCCCCCAGTAAGTAAAGCGGCAGCCGCGGCAGCGAAGATTAGAATCACTTTCGTTTTAGTTTCTTTGATTTTCATTATTTGAATCTGCCGTTTTCGTTTTAAATCGGAAAGACTTTTCCGCGTCGCCAAGATTAAGATGGGCGGCAGCGATTGAGAAATCAGACCTAAGTCTAACATCCGGTAACCCATGGGCGCGCGACGCGCCTCACGCAGCAGTGATCGCGCGTGCCTTACGAGAGTGATACTTTCAACACCGAACAATCATCAGTTGGCGGCGAGCCGTGGAGATGTTCCAGCGTGCGATTACGAATCTCGGCGACACTCCGTCCTTTGCTAGCCGGCGCGATAAGAAAGTCCACGAGGCTGGCCAGAGGATCGCGATCGTATTTTCGGCGAGTCTCAAACACACCATCGGAGAAAAGATATAGCTCAGTTGGAAAACGCAGAGCGATCTCCACAGTCGGGTATTTGGCATTTGCGAAGCAACCAACGGGGGGACCACTGGCCGGCAAGGTTGGGTTTTCAGATTGCGCAGCGCGAATGGCCGCGGGAGGATGGCCTCCGCCAGCGTAACGTAGCGTTCCGGTGGCAAAATCCGCGATGCCATACCAGATGGTGAAATACAGGCGATCGTGCGATTGCGAAAAATAAGCGCGATTAAGTGCGCGCAGCACGGCACCAGGATCGCTCCAATCAGTGTTAGCAAGGCCGCACGTACGCAGCGTGTCGATGATGGAAACTGCCAGTAATGCGGATTTCACTCCGTGACCGGAAACGTCGAGCAGATAAAACGCGAAGCGATCCGAATCCATCCAGTGATAACCGAGTCCATCGCCGCCGAGCTGCGCGGATGTGGTCATGAACCAGTCAGCCGAGAGTCGCTGCTCGATGACAGGGCGGGGCAAGAGCGAAAGCACATAATCCACGGCGCCCGCTAACTCCGCATTCAATGCGTCCTGTGTGGTGCGCAGTATGTCGTATGCCTGCGCGATTTCCTGCGCGCGTTGTTCTGCTGCGACCTTGGCCACGCGCAGTTGCTCGACCGCGCGTGCTCGTTCAATGACTATTCCTGCCAAATGCGTGGCCATGCGGATTAACTCCCGGTCGTGAGCGCTGGGTTCGTGGGGATGACGATAGTACATCGCAACAGTTCCAAGCAGCGCAGGATCGCTGGAAAAAACTGGCGTCGAACAGCAAGCGCCGAGCCCGAACTTCGCGGCGAGTTCAACGTAATTAGCCCAATGAAGATCGCTGGCGATGTCTGTCGCAAACACCGGCTCACGCTTGTAAGCAGCGCTTCCGCACGAGCCAACACACGCACCGATGCCGATGCCGTCCACGATTCTATTGTATTCCTCCGGCATGCTGGGAGCCGCTCCGTGGCGCAGGCATTGTGCCGCCTCGTCAAAGACCAGCACCGTGCACATCATTCCGTCACATGATTGCGCTTCGACGCCGCGGACCAACACATCGAGCACCGTCGCCAGCGATGCACCGGAGGCGATCTTCGCCAATACTCGTTTCTCGTTTGCGAGCGCGTCCTGCGCGCGCTTGCGCTGCGTTATATCGCGAAGGCTCCATACACGGCCAACGTTTCGTTGCTTGATCAGTTGAATTGCCGAATTGCGCTCGAAAACGCGGCCGTCTTTCAACTGCAATACATCAAAAGTTTCGGGCGCAGACGACGCGACAATCTCATTGATACGCGCCAGATACGCAGCCGGGTCTTTCAATTGCGAACTGATGTAATTCCACAACTCGCTGGCATGAGCTGATACCGGGATGTGAGGCGGAATTCCCCAGAGCTTGACGTACTTCTCATTAAATTCTCGCACATAGTTCGCTTCATCAGTCACAAGGATAGCGTCTGTCGTTGACTCGAGTGTGGCATGAACCATCGCTAGCGCCGTGGCCAGCTCATCGGGAGTGTGTTCGCCGTCTGCCGGTTTCTGATCGTCTTCAGGGACTTGGACGCTCGCGCCTTCTTCCTCTGCGCGTGCGCTGGTTGAAACAACGTTTGGCGAAATCCCGTGTTCTTTCATCGAGTTGATGGCACGCTCAGCCCTGAGCGTCGCAATACAGCTGAGTCATATCGCGAAACTGGTAAAGATGAAAGGAAAACCGAAACGCTTTCTGGCTTAACAAGCAGCGACGGTGGTCACTTTGCCGCCGTCTGCGACGGCGATTTCACGCAGCGAAAACCGAGATGATTCGTGCCGGTGTTGACTTCGCCTTTGCCGCGCGTTCCGACGATGTAGCGCGAGCAATAGTGTTCATTGCAAAGAAATGAGCCGCCGCGATGAACGCGTTTCTTCTCGTTAGGCTCAGCCGGATCAAATGGTGAGTCCGGCCCTTGTGGGTTGCGCGCCACTCCGCCTTTTTCTGCCAGCGTCTCGTAGTAATCTGGCCGATACCAATCGCTGCACCATTCCCATACGTTGCCGGCCATCTCGTAAAGCCCATAGCGATTCGGTGGAAACGATTTCACCGGCGCGATTCCGGCGTAACCGTCTTCGCCCGCATCTTTCACCGGAAATTCTCCCTGCCACGTGTTGGCCATCCATTTGCCGTCGGGCCGGAATTCATCGCCCCACACGTACATCTTTCCTGAGAGGCCAGCGCGCGCCGCAAATTCAAACTCCGCTTCGGTTGGCAAACGTTTGCCTGCCCATTTTGCGTAAGCTTCAGCATCAGGGTACGCAATGTGCACCACCGGATAGTTCTCTTTGCCTTTAATATCGCTTTGCGGACCGAGCGGGTGACGCCAGTTCGCGCCTTTGATGTAGCTCCACCATTGATAATGATTGTTGAGCGGAACTTCGTGATCGGTCGGCGCGAAAACGACTGCACCTGCCACGAGATTCTCCTCCGGTGCGGTCGGGAATTCTTCTTTTGTGGGCTTGCGTTCAGCAATTGTGACGTAATTCGTCGCTTTGACGAACCTCTCAAACTGCGCATTGGTCACCGGAGTCGCATCCATCCAAAAAGCGTCTACGTACACACGGTGCACAGGCTGTGAGTCATTCGAAGCCATCGGCATTGCATGACTTCCTTCGCCACCTACCGCCGCGCCCATGGAGAATTCGCCGCCGGCAATCCACACCATCCCTTCGGGCGCTTTGCTGGGAGGCGGATTTTTGTTCGCGTGAGTTGGTTGAAACTGCTCTGGGTCCGAGAACGCGATTGCTTTGCTCAAAACAAGTATGATGCAAAGCGTTACGCTTTTTCTGGTACAATCAGTCATTTTATTTTTTTGTATTATTAGGTGTTGCAGCAATCATAGCCGCGAATCCGGAATTACAATGTCTTCTGCTTTCCGTCTCTCGAAGAGTGGGAGTCATCAAAAATAATAAACGACCGTGAGGCCGAGCTGAAATCTTCTTGTTCCGCTACTGAGTGGCTTTTCTATTGTAGCGCTCAGCACAACGGGCACCTTAAGGCGCTTCGCTATGCCTGCAGTTAGAGTGTGAGCCCATCGATCGCCATTGTTGAAATCCAGCACTGTCCGATATTTCGCACTTACGGACCAGTGCTGCGGAAGAATGAAGGTGGCCGGCACAGCCATGTCGAGATAACTCTGCGGACGAACATTATCTTCTTCGGCGATCGAACGGTTGTACTCGGCATTGGCGGTCAAGCTGAACCAGTGGGTGAAATCGTGGGCAACTCCCCAGCCCCACTTCAATCGCCACACGTTTTCTGCAAAAGCTGGATCTGAAGCCGTATCGGCATGAAGTTCAATGCCACCAGCGGTCCTCCACTTATCATTCAAACGAAATGCCGTGCCTGTGCCAAATTCCACGTCGCCCAGACCTCCCGTATCACGGTGACCTGATCCCCGATCAGTTCTGTCATACACAAAGGGTAACGTGAAACGTATCGCCCAGTCCTGGCAATCACTGACACGCCAGGCCCACAACCCGGTGAATGTCCAATTCGCCCTTTCAGCGCCATCCTTGAATTGGTCCCACTCTGATTCCAATGACACGTGAGTTACGAGCAAAGTGGGATCATTTAATTGTTTCAATTCGTCTGCCTTTGTCGGCTTAGGCAGTGGTTCAGCTTCAAGTCGCTTATCGTACGTAAGTAATAGGAGTGTAACGATGCAGAACACCGGGATAACACGCATGGGACCAGTGAACATGATCGGCAGCACGAGCTACAACACGGACTAGGCTCTTGATCGACTTAAATTTAGCTCGTTTGTTTCGATAGATGATCCAACGTCCTTATCATCGGTTCACTGGGAATCCGCACTACGCCGGCAAATGGGTAGTCGAGCTCGAGGATGATAAACACAGCACACCCGACGGAGAACGCACCGGCGAGCAGGGCCAGAGTGCTTGTGGTGTTCGGGGGCGCCAGAATAGCAAAGCCGAGGAAGATCACCACAAGCCATATTACCAGTGCAACCAGCAACGGCCTCGAAAGCGACGAAACCGCCTGCGCCTGCACCAGAGACCGAAGCTCCGCCAATTGGATCATCAGCGTGACTGCCTCGGCCTTAAGGGCACGTTGCGCGTCATCCATCGGCGCCAGCTGACTAATCGCAGCGTAAACTGCGTCGCCCATCTGCTCGTTGGGGTCCAGCGTGGCCGGCCGACGTCCGTCTGGCGGCCAGGTACGCCGGACTCCTTCGGTGACCGAATCGCGAAGTGCACGGCGCGCGGCATCTGTTTGTTTTCCGTAAAGCACAAGTATGCGATCCAGCAAAGCGATTTTGGCAGACATTTGGATCACTTCGCTTCGCGCGGTGTCGAAAGAATTTTTCGCTGAACTAACAAGGAGTCCCAGGAGTATCGCTGTCATCGTCGCAACAAGTCCAAGTGCAAGTTTGACGGCGTCTTTGGAGTCGGCGCTCAGGTGCTCAGCCGGAACGAGCCGGCGCAGACGCGCGCCGACTAGAATCACACCCACCAGACCTCCAAAAAGAATTGCTGCAATAATGATAATCATTCCGATTTTCCCGCGCGATTATTCACAATCTGAACCCTGAGACGAGAACCCATGATGTAACGCTTTACCGTTATTTTGCCGCGGAACAGCACTGCACTGCGAGGCAGGTGCAGCTCGCACCCAGAATCAACTCATGTTTATCGTAACTACGACCAGTTCGTTAGGTCTTTACAGGCTTGTCCTTTTGCGCAACGAGAATCTGGAAGTTCGGAGGGCTCTGGGTGCTCGGATCTACCGGTCTGTCTGTGAAGATGAGTGTCGCGCCGGGTGTGATGACTTCCTTTGCCTTATCCAGGAACGCAGCTGGCAGGCCGCTTTTCTGCGACGCCAAAAAAATGTTCTCGCTCGATTTGCTCTCGCCCGTGGATGTCACTTCCGCCCACCGGAGGTGTCCTTCCGAATCCATGCCCTGAAGCGCGCTAAAGACCAAGTCTTTCAGAGGCCTAATCACCTGAGGATTTGGTACTCCGGCACGACCGATTTCCACTCCGTTTCGGTAGACGTAAACTGTTTTATCCGCGCTGCTAACGATCACGGAAACTGGGCCGCTGGGAGAATTATCCGGATTCCAGTCGAATCGCCCGGCAGCAATGGGCTCACTCTCCTGACCGGCCCGGGAAAAGAAGAGACCAGGATGCACGGTTGTCGCGGGCGCAGAGTGCGCGTCCGCAATGATAACAGTCGCGCCTTTCATTGTGACGCCGAACAGGAGCTTGGAAAATTCAAGCGGAAGCCGGACGCATCCATGGGAGTCAGGATAACCTGGCAGGTCACCGGCGTGCAGCGCAATGCCGCCCCAGGTGACGCGCTCCATGTAAGGCATCTCTGCGCCTTTGTAGATGCTGGAGGTATGATGCACCTCTTTTTCCAGAATTGTGAACACGCCGGTGGGAGTACGATGACCGAGTCGTCCGGTGCTAACGCTTGATCGCGCGATGCAGATACCGTTGCGATACACATACGCCACCTGCTCGGTAATGCTGGCCACGATCAAAAGCGGTCCTTCAGGTGCGCGCTCGGGTTCCCAGACATATTGGCCCCGCTTGAGGGCGAGCGTTTCCGGCGACACCCGGACACCCTCTGTGAAGGTTTCAGCCAACACGATTGACCATGCGAGAACAAACAGCCCGGAAAGGACCGTAACCGACGAGGACAGTAAATACTTCATTGCAGTTAACGATCAGCGCGATGTTTCAGAACAACCGTGATTTTCAATTCGTTTTGAAAAGCGCAAGTTGCGCTCGTAGTGCTAGGCGGCCGACTCAGAGTGTAGTTCCGGATTGTTCGATTCAACAGAAGGCAAATGCGAGTCGAGAAAACCGAGCGCGTGCGGCACCTTGATGACGCGCAGTCCAGCCTTACGCTGCTGTGCGACAATCTGATCGCGAAGCGCCTGCATTCGAGTCCAATGCACCTTTGGACGGAAATGATGTTCTGCGTGGTAGCCGTTGTAAAACCAAGTCCAGTTATAGACTTTGCCATAGGTGCTCACGCCCCATGCAATCGGCTTGTCGGGATTGCCTCCGTAATGCCGATAGTACCCGTTCAGATAAGAGAGGCAGTGGCCAAAATACCAAAACGGCAAAAGGAAACAGATGTAATGCCAGTTCAGAATACCGAGTATGACAAAAGTCGTGACGAAGCACGCCAGCTCGAACACTCCCCAAACCGCCTCGCGCCGGTTCTTGCGTTTCAATTCTTTGAGGACGGTCTTGGGATCCTCGCGAAAGAAACTGATAAACGTGTATTTCAACGGATGTTCGGCTTCACCATCGTGGCCGTGCTTGTAAATCGAAATCCAATCGATCGTGTCCCCGTAGTCGTCGGGGCGGTCGGCGTTTCCCTTGTGATGCTGCATGTGGATGCACTCGTAGAAAATCTGACCAAAACAAACCGTGATCGATTCCATAATGCTGAACAAGCGATTCAGCAGCGGCCACCGGAAATACGGATTGTGAATGAAGTTGTGGGAAATGCCGTTGATGTTCCAGGAAATGCTCACGGAATAGATGAAACCGAGAATCAGCATCACCCAGAGCGGCTCGCGTGGGAAAAGATAAAACATGCCGAAGAAATAAGCGCAGTGCAGAATGCCCGCTGCGACAGGAATTATATCCCATCGTGTGTGCGCAAAAACCTTGGAATTCGTCTTCGGACGTTCGATGGAGACGAGTTCGTTAGGCTTGAACTGGATACTTTCCATTCCTGGGAATCTCATGATGTTGTCCTGTCGGCGAAGCGCTTGCGATATTAGGCCGGGCCGTATATCGGGGAAAGCCTTATTTTTTAGGCAGAGATATTCTTAAGGGGTTACCGAGAACGGCGCGCACAAGTCGGGCAGCCGGTTGTAACGTCGCAGTTCCAATCAAGATACTGCCAGGGAGGGGACTCGAACCCCTACGGATTTCTCCACCAGATCCTAAGTCTGGCGCGTCTGCCAATTTCGCCACCCCGGCACACTTGATGCTGAACTACTTATGAACAAGTAAACGTAGCGATTTATTGCCTGTGCTAGATGTTGTGCTAGAGTTAC
>QHQV01000367.1 GCA_003219945.1 Verrucomicrobiota bacterium
CGGCGCGCTGATCATGTAAGTCACGAAAAAGGCGTCACCAAGCAGACCTGTCTTCCACATGGCGTTCACGTCGCCCGGCGCAAAGAAAGTTGCGCGAATGTCAGGCTCCAACGCAGCCAGAATTTGCCGGTCGATATAGTTGAAAAGATTGATACCAACGAGCAGGAAGAGTGCGGCGCGCGCGCCGCACACCGATTTGCGGAGAAATTCCATCGACAATTGCCGATTGCAGTTTGCCTCACGCCGATTGTAAATCATAAACGATGCCTTCGACGTCCCGCACTGAGCGCGCGCTCTATTTGTTGGGCCGGCCACTGGTACGCTGCTTTTATCGGGTCACCGCGCTGCGTCTCGAAAACCTGCCGGCCGGCGGCTTTCTTCTCGTGCCTAATCATATCACTTGGGTGGATGCCCTCATCCTGCAGTTCGCCTGCCCACGTCCAATCCGCTACGTCATCGACCAGGAATATTATTACAAACCAATTTTGCATCCGATCCTGCGCACGATTGGTTGCATCCCCATCAGCAAGCGCCAGTCGCATGCTGCAGTTCGCGCTGCTGCGGAAAAAATCGCTGAAGGCGAAATCGTGTGCGTGTTCCCGGAAGGCGAGTTGGAACGAAGAGGGACGCTGTTGCGTTTGCAGCGGGGTTATGAAGTCATTGCGCGGCACGCGAAGGCCCAGGTCGTTCCGGTCTGGCTCGATCAACTGTGGGGATCGATCTTTTCATTCCAGGGCGGGAGATTTTTCAGAAAGATCCCGAAACGAATCCGGTATCCTGTTACGGTCGCCTTTGGAGAACCCCTCGAGGCAAAAGCAGCGGACGTCGCGACAGTGCGAGAAGAGCTGCTCAAGCTGGGCGAATTCTGTTTCAGCCGTCGACCATCATTGGATCGACATCTTGCCGAAGGCTGCGTGCGCGGTTTGAAGCGAAGGCCGTTCGCGACAGCAGTCGTCGATGGAACGGATCACACACAGCTGAGCCGTGGAAAATTGCTCGGCGCGGCGGCAGCATTCAGTCGTTTTCTGCGAAAAGAATTTCCTGATGGACGAATCGCGATCGTTTTGCCCGCGAGCAAAGCATCGGTGGTTGCCAATTTGGCCGTGATGCTGGCGAACAAAGTTCCTGTGGACCTAAATTTCACAATAGGGCGCGCGGCTAATGAATCCTGCTGCAGGCGCGCCGAACTGCGGGTTGCGATCTCAGCGACGCCGTTCATCGAACGTGTCAAAGATTTTCCGTGGCCGGAACGCGTTTTGAAGCTGGATGACCTGCTTCCGCATATGAAGCGCCAAATTATTCTGTGGTGGATCCTGTCGACGATCTTACCCGCGCGTTTGCTTTTGCGGTTACTGAACATCCCGGAAAAGGGCGGGCACGCCGAAGCGGTGTTGCTTTTTACAAGCGGAACCACTGGCGAACCCAAAGCCGCGGTAATGAGTCACCGCAATGTCATGGGAAATGTCTCGCAATTTCGGGAACTGCTGGATGCGAAGAAAACGGACGCGATTCTCGCGTCGCTACCGTTTTTCCACACGTTTGGATCGACTGTCACACTTTGGTATCCGCTCATCGAAGGTGTGCGCATCGTCACTTATCCGAACCCGTTGGACGCGGGGAAATGCGCGGCGCTAATCGATCGATGCAAGCTGACGTTCCTGCTGCTGACGCCTACCTTTCTGCGTCTCTATTTGCGTAAAGCCGAACCCGAGCAGCTCAAGACTTTGCGCCTGATTATCACCGGTGCCGAGAAATTGCCACTCGATCTTGCGAGCCATTTTGAGGAACGTCTCCACAAAAAAGTCTTCGAAGGCTACGGGCTGACTGAGACTGCGCCAGTGGTTAGCGTCAATTTACCCAACCCCGAGCTGCCCAAGCTAGGCGAACACGTGCAACCGTCGAGCCGTTTGGGATCAGTTGGCAGATTGGCGCCTGGCATCGCCGCCGAAATCCGTGAACCGGAAACTGATCAGAAACTTTCGCTTTACGACAGCGGGATGCTTTGGCTGCGCGGCGTCAACATTTTTGAAGGTTATTTGCATGACCCGAAACGAACTGCCGAAATTCTGCGCGACGGCTGGTTAAAGACCGGCGACGTCGGCCGGTTTGATGAAGACGGCTTCCTGTACATCGAAGGCCGCCTCTCGCGATTCTCAAAAATCGGCGGCGAAATGGTGCCGCACGAAGCGATCGAACAGAAAATCATCGAGTTGCTGGGACTATCCGGAAGAGACGAACGCCCCCTTGCGATTGTTGGGGTGCAGGACGAGGCTAAGGGCGAAGCGCTCGTGCTGCTCAGCGCCATCGATATTGATGTCGCCGAGTTGCGCAAGAAATTGCAAGAAGCAGGTGTTCCAAACTTGTGGATTCCGAAACACGTTCAGCGCGTTGACACTATTCCGGTCCTGGCATCCGGCAAACTCGATTTGAAAAGGTGTCAGGAATGCGCGGCTATGAACGGCGTCACGCGCTGACTGACTGAGTCAATCCTTGTCAGAATCGCAGGGCGTCTGTGTCAGACGCCAGCAGCGATATACATCTAGGGACACCGTGTGTATCGCGCGACAGGGAAGGGAATTCATGGACGAACAAAGTGGAATCACACGACGCAAAATGATCAGCGGCCTCGGCGTAGCCGGCGTCGCCGCGCTCGGAGTTTCAAACCTGTTCGCCGCGCAAGAAAGCCATCAGCCTATGACAACTCAGAAATTGGAAGATCCTAAAAACAAATATCCGAAACCGCCTTTCAAAGAGCAATCGCAACCGTGGCCAGGCCTGGCGAGCAAGATGGAGCCGCGCCCGGATCACGGGGAGAAAAGTTATAGGGGCAGCGGACGACTCGCAGGTCGCAAAGCGTTGGTGACCGGCGGCGACTCGGGAATAGGGCGTGCCGCCGCCATTGCATTCGCGCGCGAAGGCGCCGATGTCGCAATTAATTATTTTTCCACCGAGCAACCAGATGCGGACGAAGTTGTCCCGCTGATTAAAGAGGCCGGGCGAAAAGCTGTCGCGATTCCGGGCGATCTGCGGGATGAAAATTTTTGCAAAAAACTCGTCGCCGATGCGGTTGAGCAACTCGACGGACTCGACATTTTGGTCTGCAACGCCGCCCGGCAACAAGCGCGTCAGTCGATCCTCGACATTTCGTCCGAAGATTTCGACTCTACGATGAAGACGAACATTTACGCGCCATTTTGGATTATCAAAGCCGCGCTGCCGCACATGCCGCCCGGGTCAGTCATCATCGCGACGACGTCCGAACAAGCGACCGATCCGTCGCCGGATATTTACGATTACGCACAAACGAAAGCGGCGACGACCGACTACGTGCGCTCGCTCGCGAAGCAGCTCGCCCAAAAAGGCATCCGCGTGAACGGTGTTGCGCCCGGGCCAATCTGGACGCCGCTCCAGGTAAGCGGTGGCGCAACGATGGAAAAGCTGAAAGAGTTTGGCGCCAAAACTCCGCTCGGACGTCCGGGTCAGCCGGCGGAGCTGGCGTCAATTTACGTTCAGCTCGCTGCGAGTGATGCGAGTTACACGACTGGCCACATTTACGGCGCCGCCGGAGGTTCGGGTCAACCATGAGTCAAGGGGTTCCACTCACTGAAGAAAGTCGCGCGGACGATCCAGAGATTGATCGAGACAACGACGACAGCACGCACGAGATCGCTGACGATATTGCTTACAAGCGGCTCGCGATCGTCAACGTGGTTTTTGTTGGTCAGCCCGGTGCGGGCGATCGTGAATGGGTTTTGATCGATGCCGGTCTGCCCGGTTTTGCAGGCGCAATTAAGCACGCAGCCTCCGAGCGATTCGGCGAGGAGTCGCGGCCCGCTGCCATTCTGATGACGCACGGGCACTTCGATCACGTAGGCTCATTGGAAACACTCGCTGATGATTGGGATGCCCCGATCTATGCGCACTTGCTTGAGCAGCCTTACCTCGATGGACGTTCCGCGTATCCGCCGCCGGATCCGACCGTGGGTGGTGGATTGATGGCACTGACGTCGCCGCTGTTTCCTCCCAGTCCTGTCAATGTCAGCCGGCGTTTGCGACTTCTGCCGGATGATCACTCCGCGCCGCACATGAACGGCTGGCGTTGGATTCACACGCCAGGACACACACCGGGTCACGTCAGTTTTTGGCGTGAGGGCGATCGTTCACTGATTGTGGGAGACGCGTTCGTCACTACCAGACAGGAATCTGCGTACGCAGCGATCTTTCAAAAACCAGAAATGCATGGGCCGCCGATGTATTACACTTCGGATTGGGACAGCGCGCGTGAATCGGTGCAAGCGTTGGCCGCGCTCGAGCCGGAACTGGTTGTGACCGGACATGGTCGCGCGATGAAGGGGCCGGAGATGCGAGGTGCGCTGCACATCTTGGCGCGCGATTTCGACGAAATAGCGCGTCCCAAACACGGTCGCTACGCGCGCGAACCGGCGCACGCCGACGCAAGCGGCACGACATCCGTTCCGCCAAAAGAATGACATGACGCGTCGTTAACGCGGAGTTCCGTCGAGCTACGGATGCGTGACGGGTTCTTCTTCTTTCATCCGCCAAGGCGAAATTTTGCCAAAGAGATCACGCGTTGCGCCTGCGATGTCTTCGGCTTTCGAGACGCCGCTATCGATCAGCGCGCGTCCGGTACTTGCCCAAATCTTTCTCAC
>QHQV01000368.1 GCA_003219945.1 Verrucomicrobiota bacterium
ATGGAACAACTACGCCGAGTTCAATCGGCTCGAGCGGATGGGACTGACGATGTACGGACAAATGACTGCGGGCTCGTGGATTTACATCGGCAGCCAAGGGATCGTTCAGGGTACCTTTGAAACTTTTGCCGCTGCCGGGCGGAAACATTTCGGCGGGTCACTGGAGGGAAAATTCGTTTTGACCGGCGGTCTCGGCGGCATGGGTGGCGCGCAGCCGCTTGCCGCGACAATGAACGGCGCTGTTTTTCTCGGCGTTGAAGTCGATCCGGCGCGGATCGAGAAGCGCTTGAAAAGTGGTTACTGCGACAAGATCGCGTGGTCGCTCGATGAAGCGCTCAAGTTGATCGATCAGGCGCGCAAGGATCGAAAATCGCTTTCGGTTGGTTTAGTCGGCAACTGCGCCGACGTGCTGCCCGAAATCGTCAAACGCGGCATCATTCCCGACGTGCTCACAGATCAAACCAGCGCGCACGACGCGTTAAATGGCTATGTGCCACACGGAATGTCGCTCGAAGACGCGCTAGCGATGCGACGGAAAAATCCGGACAAATACATCGAGCACGCGATGCATTCCATGGCGGTGCACGTCGAAGCGATGCTCGCGCTGCAAAAGAATGGCGCGATCACCTTCGATTATGGCAACAATATTCGTGCGCAGGCACAAAAAGCCGGACTAAAAAACGCGTTCGACATTCCCGGTTTCGTTCCTGAATACATTCGGCCGCTGTTTTGCGAGGGACGGGGTCCATTTCGTTGGGTTGCTTTGAGCGGAGATCCCGCCGACATCGCGCGCACTGACAAACTCGCGCTCGAATTATTTCCCAAAAACCAAACACTCGCGCGCTGGATGAAACTGGCGAAGGAGCGAATTCATTATCAAGGATTACCTGCGCGGATTTGCTGGCTGGGTTACGGCGAACGCGCGGAATTTGGGGTCGCGATGAACGAGCTGGTGAAGCGCGGCGAAATCAAAGCGCCGATCGTCATCGGCCGCGATCATCTCGACACTGGCTCGGTCGCATCGCCGAACCGTGAGACAGAAGCCATGCTCGACGGCAGCGATGCGATCGCGGACTGGCCATTGCTCAACGCGCTCATTAACACTGCCGCCGGCGCATCATGGGTGTCGATCCACAACGGCGGTGGCGTCGGCATCGGTTATTCGCAACACGCCGGGATGGTCGTGGTCGCCGACGGCACTGACAATTCCAAGCGCCGCTTAGAGCGCGTTCTCACCAGCGATCCAGGTATGGGCATTCTCCGCCACGCCGATGCGGGTTACGCTCGCGCGATTGAATTTGCCGCGGCGCATGACATCGCCATTCCGATGAAGCCGCAGCCGCGCGATTAACACTTTAATCAGCCAACCCTACTGATGAAAAAACTGATCGAGTGTGTGCCGAATTTTTCTGAGGGGCGTGACCACAATGTTATCCGGCAGATTACTGATGCGATTGAATCGGTCCATGGTGTCTCGTTGCTCGATGTTGATCCCGGCGCGAGCACGAACCGGACGGTGGTGACTTTTGTCGGTGATCCCGACGCCACGGTGGAAGCGGCATTTCGTGCGATCAGAAAAGCGGCGGAATTGATCGACATGCAGAAACAAAAGGGCGCGCATCCGCGAATGGGTGCGACTGATGTTTGCCCGTTCATTCCGGTGAGCAACGTCATCTGGGAGGAAGCGATTGAATGTGCAAATCGGCTGGGTAAGCGCGTCGGCGAGGAATTGAAAATTCCGGTGTACCTGTACGAGAGAGCGGCCAGAGATAAGTCCCGTGCAAATCTTGCGGTGATTCGAGCGGGAGAATACGAAGGATTTTTCGACAAGATAAAACAACCGGAGTGGAAACCAGATTTCGGGCCAGCAGTTTTCAACGAGAAATCCGGCGCAACGGTGATCGGTGTTCGCGATTTTTTGATCGCTTACAATGTGAACCTCAACACCAAGTCCGTTCGGCGCGCGAATTCCGTGGCGTTTGATGTGCGAGAGCAGGGGAGAGTAAAGACCGAAAATAGCACGCCATCGGGCAAACCAGTCCTGGATGCGAATGGCGAACCGGTCCGCATTCCCGGAATGCTGAAACACGTGAAAGGAATCGGGTGGTTTGTGAAGGAATACGGTGTCGCGCAAGTGTCCATGAATCTCACGAACATCGAGGAAACGCCTTTACATGCGGCATTCGATGCGTGCGCTGAGTCGGCCGCGAAACGCGGCTTACGCGTGACCGGCTCGGAGATCGTCGGGATGGTGCCGAAAAGATCTTTGGTCGACGCCGGCCGTTATTTTCTGCGCAAACAACGCTGGTCTGAGGGCGTTTCCGAAGAAGAACTGATCGGCATCGCTGTTCGTTCGATGGGCCTGGGTGAACTGAAGCCTTTTGTTCCGAAAGAAAAGGTGATCGAGTTAAAAATCGAATCAGCTGAGCCGAAGCCGTCCTTGGCGAAAATGAATGTGCGCGAGTTTTGCAACGAGACCTTGAGCGATTCGCCCGCGCCCGGCGGGGGTTCCGTCGCGGCGCTGATGGGATCGCTGGGCGCGTCGTTAGGCGGAATGGTCGCGAATCTTTCCGCTGGCAAACGCGGTTGGGACGACAAGCTCGAGTACTTCAGCGATTGGGCGGTGAAGGCGCAGCGACTCAAAGACGAACTGTTGTCGCTTGTCGACGAAGACACGAACGCGTTTAACACAGTGATGGACGCATTTGCGCTGGCCAAGAGTTCGCCAGAAGAAAAAGCAGCGCGGACAGCAGCAATTGAGGAGGCGACAAAACATGCGGCCGAGGTTCCGCTGAAAGTGATGGAGACAGCAGCCAAATCTTATGAACTGCTGTCGGAGATGGCGGACAACGGAAATCCCGCTTCGGTTTCAGATGTCGGCGTCGGAGCGCTGGCCACTCGGGCATGCATCGAAGGGGCGGCGATGAACGTGCGGATCAATCTCGGTCAGCTGAAGGATGAAAAATTTAAAATTCACCTGCAGGAACGAGTTGACAAGGTAAGCATGGATTCAGAGGCGCAGTTTAAGAGAATCGTTCAAGTTGTGGAAAGTAAACTGCGCTGAACTCACGAAACAGCACTGGCACATGTCATTCCGAGCGAAGTCGAGGAATCCCGCGGAGATACCTCCAGTTAGCGCCGCGGGATCCTTCGACTCCGCTTCGCTGCGCTCAGGATGACCGCGGTAACGAAAGATGAGTTCACTCGCCGTCCTGCACGCTTCGCAAGTTGTCACGCTGACCGGACCAAAGCGCCCGCGCATTGGTGCGGAGATGTCTGAACTCGCAATAATTCGCGAGGGAGGAATGCTTGTCCGCGACGGGAAGATCGAGAGCGTCGGCCCGAGCGATGAGATGGAAAAGAACGTTGGCGATGCAGAAATTGTGGATGCGCGCGGGCGCAGTGTAATGCCCGGGTTCGTCGATGCGCATACGCATTTGGTTTTTGCTGGGAATCGGCTCGACGATTTCGAACGCCGGGCACGAGGTGAAACGTATGAGCAGATTGCGAAAGCCGGCGGCGGAATTTGGTCAACGGTAGAAAAAACGCGTGCAGCGAGCGAACGGGATCTTCTCGCGCAGGTAAAAAAGCATGCGAACTGGTTTCTGCGTTGCGGGACTACGACAGCCGAAGCGAAATCCGGCTACGGCCTGACGGTTAACGATGAATTGAAGATCTTGCGCGTTCTACGCCAACTGAAAGAGGAGGTGCCGCTGGAAATCGTGCCGACGTTTCTCGGTGCACATGCGGTTCCGCGTGAACTCTCGCCGGATGAATATCTCGACATTGTGGTCGGGGAAATGTTGCCGCGCGTGACTGCGGAAAAATTGGCTGAATTTTGCGATGTTTTTTGCGAGCGCGGCTATTTTGAGGTTGATCGATCTCGCAAGATTTTATCCGCAGCCGAAAAGCACGGACTGAGTTTGCGCGGACACGTCGATCAACTGACGAATTCCGGTGGCGCGAAGTTGATGGCGGAGATGGGTGCAACCACGGCGGACCATCTTGAGCAAACCGACGAGCAGGGGATCGTCGCTTTGAAGAAGGCCAACGTGCAACCGGTTTTACTGCCGGGTTCGGTTTACGCGCTCGGATCGAGCCGCTATCCGCGCACGCGTGAAATGATCGAGGCGGGACTTGCGATTGTGCTCGCGACCGATTTCAATCCCGGATCGTCGCCAACACCAAGCATGCCGATGGTTCTGTCCCTCGCATGCACGCAAATGAAAATGTCGCCTGCGGAAGCGATCACTGCCTCAACCGTAAACGCGGCATACAGTCTCAACCGCGGCGACTCGATAGGCTCCCTCGAACCTGGCAAAGTTGCGAATTTCGCGATCTTCGACTGCGAAGATTACCGTGAGTTGGCGTACTGGTTCGGCATGTCGCAAGCGTATTCGGTATATGTGAAAGGCGAATGTGTTTCAAGGAGCAGCGGTCTGTAGTCCCCCGTTAGAAAGGGATCAAAGAATGACGGCAGAAGAAGAACTCTTGAAGCTGGAAAAAGAGTTGGCGGAGGCAATCGTTAAGAACAATCTCGAAGATATCGGCCGACTTGTCACAGATGACTGGATCATCATTGACCCGGACGGAGAAATAGTTGATCGAGCACGCTTTTTTGAGGTAATCAAATCGGGCGCCTTGACGCACGGCATGATGGAGTCCGAAGATTTTCGGGTCCGCGTT
>QHQV01000369.1 GCA_003219945.1 Verrucomicrobiota bacterium
TGGGCTGGAATTTTGGAACCATCACGAATTTGCCGATGCCACCGTGCACGAGCACTCGGCGCACTTTATCGCCTCGACAATTCATTACGGAGGCGAGCGTTGGTGGGCCAGCATCGGTTTTCTTCATCAACTGCCAATCGGCCAGGCTTTCAGCCACGACAACCAGGAGTTCGCCGCAGACGGCGGTTACATTTTTGGTGACGAACACGAGGAATACTACGTGCGCCTGAAACTCGGATTCAATTTCTAGTGTATGATGAAATCAGAATTCGCTTTCATCGCGCTGCCGATTTCCGCGCTGGTTGCCCCATCCACGTTTGCAGTTCAATACCTGACAGTCGATCAAGCGCAGCGCGCGATTTTTCCGGGCAAATCGTTGACGGCCGCGCCGGTGAAACTGGCTCCGGCTCAACGCAAAGCTATCGAGCAGACCAGCGGCGTGCGCGTCTTGCACGACGAACAACGAGTCTGGCGCGTGAGCGGTGGCGGCTGGTTCATAGTCGATGAAGTCGTCGGCAAACACGAGTTTATCACCTACGCGGTCGGCCTGAATGCCAATGGCTCACTGAAACAAATTGAGGTGATGGATTATCGCGAAACCTATGGAGGCGAAATTCGCAATGAAAACTGGCGTGCCCAATTCGTGGGCAAAACGAGTCAGTCCATTGAAACTGGATAGAGATATTAAGAACATCAGCGGCGCGACTTTGAGTTGCCGCCACGTCGCCGATGAGGTGAAGCGTCTTCTCGCGTTCTATGAAATCGCACTGAAACGCAGCTAATCACGAATGAGGACGAATCCACACATCGAGGTTCGCCGATGTCGGCCAATACTGGGCACGTTCGTGGAGATGCAAGCGTTTGGAACTAAGGCCGACGAATTAGAAGATGCAATCGAAGCGGCATTTCTGGCGATCGCGCAGGTGCATCGATTAATGAGTTTTCACGATCCCGAAAGCGAGGTCTCACTCATGAATGGCGATGCGTAGTGCAAAGCGGTGTACGTTCATTCATGGACACGGCGCGTCTTGAAATCGGCGCAGGAATTTTCGCGCAACACCGACGGGATTTTCGACATCACAATAGCCGGGCAACTGGTGAGATGGAATTGTCTTCCGAGGAACGGTATGCGTTTTGGTAGCGGCAGCTGGCGCGATATCATTCTCGAATCCGCCGGCCGTGTCCCATTTCGTCGCCCGTTATTGATTGATTTCGGCGGAATCGCGAAGGCTTTCGCCGTCGATCGCGCGGTTGAATTTTGAAACGCAAGCGCGTCATGGCAGCGATCGTGAATGCCGGTGGTGACCTGCGCGTTTTCGGATCGGCATCGCAGCTCGTGCACCTTCGCCACCCCCAAGCAGCCGAACCGCGCTGCTGGAGCGGTGAGACTTCGCGAGCGCGCGATGGCAACTTCGGGAATTTATTTTGCTCGCACAAACCGTCGTGGTTGCGTGAGCCCAATATTGGATGCGCGCACCGGCCGAGCCGCTTGCGACTTGATCAGCGTGACTGTGGGCGCAGCGAACTGCGTGACGGCGGATGCACTGACGAAAGTTGTGTTCGCACTGCGCGAACAAGCCGCGCCTCTATTAGCGCGGTATTCAGCGGATGCGTTGCTTCTCGAACAAGGCGGCAGGCCCTCCTGGATGTTTAACTCAACGTGCGAAACGTCCCGCCAGACTTAATCCGATTGAAGTCCCTTCACAG
This sequence comes from Verrucomicrobiota bacterium, assembly GCA_003219945.1. Lineage (GTDB taxonomy): Bacteria > Verrucomicrobiota > Verrucomicrobiia > Chthoniobacterales > UBA10450 > Udaeobacter. The sequence goes on from QHQV01000369.1 coordinate 1,708, forward strand.
ACGCTTGCTCTACGGCGTTCTTGCGCTGCTTTTTTTCAGCGGCGCGGCATGGCCGTACTGGAACGATCTGGTCTCGTCACCCCGGGGATTTCGAGATGAGTGGAAAGGCGTCGGCGATGAAGGTCCACGGCGCCGCCGCGATGGCGATTTTGGTGCTTATCGCAATGCTTCTCTCCGCTCACGTGCGTTTCGCCTGGCGGGCGCGTCGGAATCCTGGCAATGGGTCGCTGTTCCTTGGCAC
>QHQV01000370.1 GCA_003219945.1 Verrucomicrobiota bacterium
CGCTGCCTGAGTTTGATTTGAAATCAAAACTCGATCTTGTTGCGCTCGGCACCGTGGCTGACATCGTGCCGCTCGTGCAAGAGAACCGCCTGCTGGTACAGCGCGGAGCCATCGAAATCGGCCGCACGTCGCGCATCGGTCTCAAGAAGTTAATGCAAGTCGCCGGAGTGCGTCCGCCGATTTTGCCTGACGACATTGGCTACCGCCTGGGGCCAAGATTGAACGCCGCTGGCCGATTGAGCACGGCAGAGAAATCTTTGCGACTGTTACTCACGAAGGATGAAGAGCAGGCGGCGGCACTGGCGACAGAGTTAGACCAACAAAACCGCGCACGCCAGGAAGTGGAGAAGGAAATTCTCGCTGCAGCCATTATGACAATCGAAGAACATTTCGACGCGGCGCGTGACGCCGGCATCGTGGCGGGCGCACGCGGCTGGCATCCGGGTGTGCTGGGCATCATAGCGTCGCGGATTGCTCGAAGATATCATCGCCCCGCCATCGTGATCGGTTTCGACGAGAAGGGCGTCGGCAAGGGAAGTGGACGAAGCATCGAGGGACTAAATCTCGTCGACGCGCTGACTCGGTGCGCGTCCGGCGACTGCGGGATCGAGAAGTTCGGCGGTCACGAAATGGCAGCCGGTCTGGCTTTGCACGAAGAAAATTTTACGAAATTTGCCGAGGCGTTTTGCAGTACCGCGCGCGAGTTGCTTTCAGAAGAAGCTCTGCAACGCTCGCTACAGCTGGATCACGAGCTGCCGTTCACAAACATCGATGTCGAATTTCTCCGCTGGCACGAACTTTTGCAGCCGTTCGGAAATGGCAATCCGCAGCCGCTTTTCCTTGCGCGTGCGGTCGAGCCCGTCGCGCCGCCGCGGGTCGCAAACGAAAAGCATCTCGTGTTTCGGTTGCGCCAGCGCGACCGGAGTCGTCGCGCCGTCTACTTTGACAGCGCGACCAATGAAATTCCAGCGCCGCCATGGGACGTCGCCTTCCGCATTGGGGCAGATGAATACGACGGCGAAACTTTGGTTGGTATGAGGATCGAGGGCTTGCGCGCAGCCGAACAGGCTTGAAGGGCCAAGGTCGAAGGGCATGATCAGCGTTTCGACAAAGCTTGAGGACTTGAGCTGGATTCCGCGTCCGCGGTTGCTCGCGCTGCGTCGGCTCGATATCGAGACCACGGAGGATTTGCTAACGCACTTCCCGCGGCGTCATGAGGATCGGACCGAGTTCCCACAGTTTCCGCGGGAAGAAACCAACGTTCCCATCTGTCTCTGCGGAGAGGTGATCAAAACGTCGCTGCGCCGGTTTGGCGGCTGGAAGAAAATCTTTGAAGCGACGCTAGAGGAATCGCAGCCGAATGCCCTGAGTGAGCCGCTCGTATGCCGCTGGTTCAATCTGCATTACGTGCAGAAAATGATCGCCACGGGTCAGCGCATTGTTGTTTTCGGCAGGCCGCGTCTGCGCGGAAAACGAATTTGCATCGATCATCCGGAGTTTGAGGTGATCGAGAACGATGAAGAGATATCGATCCATTTTCGGCGGATCACGCCGATCTATCCTGCGACTGAAGGTCTTTCGCAGCGCGTCTTGCGCGGCATCATCTATCGTGTCCTGCACGAGTTTCCAGATGCAGGATGGCAATCGATCGCCCCGAACAGTCTGGTGGACGGCGAGCGATCGGACGCAATTCGAGCGATACATTTTCCCGGAAGTTGGGAAGCGCGGGACGCGGCGCGCGAGCATCTCGTGCTCTCGGAATTTTTTGCCATGCAAATGCTAATTGCGTTGCGCCGTTTTGAATCATCCGCCCGAGCCGGCCAGGCACACTGCGGATCAGGCGCGCTGCTGGACGAATTCTTAAAGGGGCTTCCGTTTGAATTGACTGCTGCGCAGCGAAAAGTGATTTCCGAAATCCGACGTGATGTGGCGGCGAATTATCCCATGAACCGTCTGTTACAGGGCGACGTCGGCTCGGGAAAAACCGTCGTCGCAATTGCGGCGATGCTTCTTGTAGTCGAAGCGGGATATGAAGCAGCTTTCATGGCGCCAACGCAAATTCTCGCCGAGCAACATTATGAAGTATTGCGGCGTTGGCTCGAGCCTCTGGGCGTCCACATCGCATTACGAACAGCAGCTAGGCAGGAAGAAAGCGGGCCATTGCCGTTATTTGATCTGGGTAGCGCACGCGTCTCGCGTGCTGGCGACGGCGGCGCGCCGTCGCGGACCTTTCCTGAAGTGGACGTAGCCTTGCGAGCTCGCTACTCCCGTCGCCGTGTCCCACATTTCGAGAAAGCGTGGACGATTTACGCTGTTACCATCGCGACGAAGAAGGATCGTTGCCTCTCACCAAAAGCGCGGACGACTGTTTTGAATTCGTTGCGACACTTTCACAACAAACGTTACGAAATGTTCGCTGCCTGCGTAATGCCCGACCATGTGCATTTACTTATCCAGCCGTGGCCAAAAGGGGGCGATGACAAAGCAAACACCTCCTTCTGGCGACTGAGTGAA
>QHQV01000371.1 GCA_003219945.1 Verrucomicrobiota bacterium
TTCAACTGCATGGCGATGAGATCGACGATGTCGTTCACAGCTATTTCGGAATGCGGAGTCTTTCGGCCGAAACGGTGGAAGGATCCACTGCACCGGGAACATTGTGCCTGAACGGCGAACCGATTTATCTGCGCGGCGCGCTTTACCAATCCTACTATCCCGACGGCATTTACACAGCCGGTGATACACAGACGCTCCGTGACGACATTGCCTACGCGAATCGTGTGGGCTTCGACTTGTTGCGCGTGCACATCAAGGTCGATGATCCAATGTTGCTCTACTATGCCGATAGTGTCGGCATTCTGCTGCTGTGCGACTTTCCGAACTTCGGCGAGGGCGGAGACACGGAGCGCGGCCGTGCTCGATATGAGGCTACCATGCGCGGGGCGATAGCACGCGACTTCAATCACCCATCGATTGTCGCCTGGTGTTTGTTCAATGAAACGTGGGGATTCGGCGGACAGGCCGAGTTCATGAAGCTGATCAACCCAACGCCACCTGCTGTCGGTAAGCCGATCGAAGTTCGAGGCAAAAAGTTGAGCAATGAAAACGCATACAAGTGGATCGAATCGATGTGGAGACTGGCCAAGTGCCTTGATCCGACGCGGCTTGTCGAAGACATGAGCGTTGCGGCCTGGGAACATTTGCAATACTACGGACACGGAGAGACCGACGTAAACTCGTGGCATTTTTACACGAGCGATTATTCGACAGCACGGCGCTGGATCCGTGAGGTCGTCGACCAGACTTACGCCGGATCTACGTTCAACTATGTGCCGGGTTTTCGGCAGGAAGGCCAGCCGTTAATTGCAAGCGAATATGGTGGTGTAGCTGCACTCGACGGCGATCTGGATACAAGCTGGAGCTTCAAGTTTCTCACTAACGAACTGCGGCGCCACGGCCAGTTGTCAGCGTATATCTACACGGAGCTGCACGACGTGGAATGGGAGCGCAACGGCTTCCTGAACTACGACCGGACACCGAAGGATTTCGGTTATGATCCGAAAATCGTCAATGCCGGCGACGTTCTGCCGATCGATTCACCGCCAATTCGCCGCTGCGCTCCTGGAGAAGAAATAACCGTGAGTGTTTTCTCTTCGCACTTTTCGCGCATTCGAAAAACTGACGTTGTTTTGCAATGGCGGTTCGGCGGGATTGATTCTCTCGGCTGGATGCACGACTGCATCGCTGCAAACCAGCAGCCCATCGCGTTTCCGCATTTGCGAGTGGAGCTGGCACAACGACTAACGCTGCGCATGCCGCAGCAGACAACGCTTTGCACGTTGTGGGTGCGCGCATTGGTTCCGGACGGCACGGTCGTCGCTGCGAACTACATCCAGTTTTTCGTTGATGCTGGATATCCCGCCCAGCAGCAATCAAACTTGCGGACGGTGTTGCGGCTGGACGCGCACAGCTGGAATAGGTCGGAATGGAATCGCCGTTGCTCTACGAGCGCGCAAGCAGTAAGCGCAGGCGCCGCATACGGAGCGGCGCGCGGCTTTTTCGAATACAAATTTCCGGTCAATCCGGGGTTACTGCGCGACTGCAAGCGATTGACTGTGCTTTCCGAGGCATCGTCCTTACGCGACGGCTTGCCGCAAACGGACCGGTATGTGCAGCCGAGCACGTTACGTCTTCTCCTCAATGGCGTCCCAATTTACCGCGCGATTCTGCCGAACCATCCTCATGATGCGCGCGGCGCGCTCACTTATCTGCGCGGTGGCCGCGGCGGCTACGGTTACCTTTGCCACGCCACGATCGAACGCGAGCTGCTGGGCGAAGTGGTGAACAATTTGCGAGGTAATCATCTTCGTCTGCGCTTTCTTGTCCCGCGCGATGAACAACCGCAAGGCGGGCTGACAATTTACGGATACGACGCGGGCCGTTATCCGCTCGGCCCAACGGTGATCATCGATTAGTTCGTGTGATTGCGCGTGACGCAGTTTCTGCCGGTGCACCGGGCCGTGTCGAACTACTTGGAAATCATACCGACTACAATGAAGGCGTGGTCCTCGGCGCGGCGATCAATCGCGTGATCTGCGTTTCTGGTAGAAGAGACGATCGATCAATTCGCATAACCTCCGCGGATTTTGGAGAAGTAGAAATAGATATTGCCGAGCTGCGACCGTTTAGGCAACCGCGTTGGGCGAACTACATCGTCGGAGTCGCTGCTGAACTTCGGCAACTCGGCGTTCCTATTCGCGGTTTCAAGGCTGAGGTACGCGGCGATCTGCCGATTGGCTCCGGGTTGTCCAGCTCGGCGGCGCTCGAACTTGCTACAGCATTGTTTTTGTTAAAGCTCTTCCCGTTCGAATTGCCGCGCCTTGATATCGCAAAGGCGTGTCAGCGCGCGGAGCATCGTTACGTTGGTGTTCAGTCCGGCTTGCTCGACCAGGTGATTTCGCTATTCGGTCGCGCGCAGCACGCCGTGTTCTTCGATTGTCGCACCGAAGAGATTCGCACCGTTCCGTTTCCTTGTTCGCTGGCGCTGATCATCGCGGACTCGGGCAGGCAGCGCGAGCTTGCGAGTGGCGAATACAATTTGCGCCGAGCTGAAACGCAGAATGCGGCGGCTGCTTTCGGTGTTCGGGTGTTGCGCGATCTGAAATCGTCCCAGATGAACGACCACGGGAACATTCCGGATTTATTGCGCCGGCGCGCACGTCACGTAGTCGAAGAGAACGACCGCGTTTGGCGCGCTGTGGAATTGTTAGAGGCAGGCGATGGTCGCGGTTTCGGCACACTCATGAATGAATCGCACGAAAGTTCGCGCCGCAATTTTGAGAACAGCGCGCCTGAGTTGGGCCTGCTGGTTTCCATCGCGCAGCGATTAGCCGGCGTGCTCGGCGCGCGTTTAACAGGTGCGGGATTTGGCGGCGCGACGGTGACATTGTGCGAACGGAGCGGGGCGCCTGCTGTCGCGCAGCAACTTGCAAAAGA
>QHQV01000302.1 GCA_003219945.1 Verrucomicrobiota bacterium
TGAAATATTCGTGGCGCGGAATGATTTACCTTTGGTGCCAGTTCTTGGTTGATCTGGTGCGCTTGTAATCGCGCTGAATCAAAGGTAGGGCGCGTCACTCGTGCGCGCCGTCGCTCGTCAACATCCCGCGGCGTGAAGGGACTGGCCGCCGTACCAAAGCACAAGGCGGAAATGTTCATTTGAACTTGCGTGATCCTGCGCT
>QHQV01000303.1 GCA_003219945.1 Verrucomicrobiota bacterium
AAATGTGTTGAAGAATCGAGGCACATTCGCGTTACGAGTGCGGGGCGAGTCAATGACCGGCGCGCATATTCTCGATGGCGATATTGTGATTTTGGAAGACACGAAAGAAGTGCACGACGGCGATATCGTTGCGGCGTTGATCGACGGCGAAACGTCATTGAAGCGGTATGTGGTGGAGCGCGGCCGCCCATATCTGAAGGCGGAAAATCCGCGTTATCCCGATCTGGTGCCGGCTCGCGAGCTTAAAATCCAAGGCGTGATGGTCTCACTGGTACGAAAACAGGAGCGGCGGAAAAGACATTAAGGAAAGGTCCAAGTGCAAAAAATGGGGCAGGAATTCCCTGCAGCTTCATTTCATTTCTAGCTCACATATGTGCTCAAAAATTGAAATCACCTAGATCGCCTCTGGGTGTATTAAATGTTCACTTGAACATATATAAGATTAGCATCAATGTTTACGTTCGATGGCTGGGAGCGCCAAAATTATCGATCTGCGCAACCTGCTGGCGGAGCGTTTTCCTCATCCTTCTTGTACGACAGCGAAGCGCTTAATGACCGGCTTACATTTTCTTGATGAACCCATTTGCGGCGGACTGCCGCGTGGAGCGATCACCGAATTGATCAGCCCAGGAACGAACGTCGGAAGCGCATCGCTCATTCATGCGCTCGTCCATTGCGCGTATCGCGATAATTATTTCCTGGCGCTGATTGACGGACTCGATTCGTTTGACCCCTGCGGGTTGGATAATGCGTGGCTGCAACAGCTGCTTTGGGTCCGGTGCAGCAAAGCATCTGAAGGCGTGAAAGCGGCTGATGTCCTTTTGCGCGACGGTAATTTTCCACTGGTGATTGTCGATCTCGTGCTGAACGCACCGGAGGAATTGCGTAAAATTCCGCAAACGAATTGGTATCGCTTGCAACGGTTGGTCGAGCTGCTGCCCACGGCATGTCTCGTTCTCACGCGATATGAAATGGTTAGTAGCGCGCAGCTGAAACTGGTGCTCGAAAGTTCATGGGACATTCAAACTCTTGAAACCGAGGACGCGTTTTCACGACTCCGAATTGTTGTGAAACGATCGCATCTCCAACCAGAAGTTAGAAGTCAGAAATCCGCGGTGATCTAGAATGATGTTCGCCACGATTTATTTGCCGAATTTCTGTTTGCAGGCAGCCACGCGGCATCAGCCGGAACTCTGTGAAAAACCAGTAGCGTTGATCGAAGAACACGAAAGGAAACCGATCATCATTCAACTGAATGAAGCCGCTGAAAACGCAGGTATTCGAAAAGGAATGACCCCGAGCCAGGCATTGGCGCGATCGTTGCGGGTGATCATCAAAGTTCGTGCACCCACGCATGAAAAATCGATACAGGAAATGTTGCTTCACTACGCGTTTACTCTCAGCCCTTTTGTGGAAGGCACTGCGCCGGGTATTTGCACACTTCAGTTTACGGCCTGCCGCAATTTGAGTGAAAAGGTATGTCGCGTGATCGAGCAATTAGCCGAGTGCGAAATTCGCGCTCAAGCCGCGGTTGCTCCGACTTCAGACAGCAGCTTTCTGGCAGCACATCTCGCTCGGCCAGTATTGCAGATCGAGAACGCAAAAGAATTTCTCGCGCTCCTGCCGATAGAAACTCTCGCCATAGCCGCGACATAGTTTGCCACCGAGCTCAGCGATCCTTTTTAGTTTGCCCGATTTCTTCCGTTCGCTTTAAAACGAATGATTTTACTCGGGCATATTCTTTCTGAGCTCCGTTGGCAAAATCGCGCGTCCCGTACTCGAACAGCACCACGAAGCAAAACGTCAGGACCAGGAACAGCCCCAACCAAAAAATGCTACGCAGAAGCGCCATTTCAAAAAGTAAAGGTTGCGCTAACGCGATCAACACCCGCGGGGCAGCTTAGGCGAGTTGCAAGCTGTGGGGCGCGAGATGAAATTCGTTGCGCTAAACGGGTAGGTACCGAAGTGGCCAAACGGGGCAGACTGTAAATCTGCTGGCTTTACGCCTTCGCTGGTTCGAATCCAGCCCTGCCCATGTTTGCCCAATCTCAGTAGCGTGCGCTGTCCTGAGTGCAGAGAATCAGATCGGCAGCAAACGCAAATCCACTGACACAGCGGACTCTACAGGACCTGTCTGCAGGCAACACCGGTATCTAATAGCCTCTTCGCTGGCCACCATCACGCCGGCCGCCGTATCCGCCGCCGCCGTAACGTCCACCGCCACCGCCGCCACCCGGCGGCCGCTGCTCGCGCGGACGCGCCTCATTCACAGTCATCGGCCGGCCATCCATGGTTTGGCCGTTGAATTTCGAGATCGCATTCTGCGCTTCCTCCTCCGAACCCATGGTCACAAAAGCAAATCCACGTGATTTGCCAGTGAATCTGTCCTGCATGAGAGTCACTTCCTGCACAGCGCCAGCTTGCGAAAAGAGCTCCTGCAGTTCGTTCTCCGTAGTATTGAAGGGGAGATTGCCTATGTATAATTTGGTTCCCATTGAGTTTATTCTAGAAAACGCAGCCTGGTAACTGTTTCCGCTTATCGGATTTCAAATCGCCATTGAATAAACTCAACTGACAATCCACCAACTTCCGGGCCTTCGTTTCCCGTTTTGCGGTCACTTGTAAAATGCTTCTTTTAAGAAAGCAATAGAAATCACGGTCAATTTTTGCCGTTAAATAATGGCTCAAGCAGACAGGCGAGAAAGCACGAATGATCCAGCCCGCGTGGCAGTTACGGCAGCGGGTGTGGTCAGCCCGCTCGGGTTTGGCTTGGCCGAAACGCTCGAGTCGTTGCGCAGCGCACGGGACTGTGTGACTCCCGTGATGCGCTTTGCGGTCACGCAATGCCGGTGCAAAACCGCTGGCCAGGTTTCCGACTGGCGTCTACTTGCCAGTTACGGGCAAATACCCCGTTCGCGACGCCTGCATCGCGCGTCGCACATGATGATTCAGGCGCTGCAAGAACTCGTGACGCAGCAACCTGAATTCGAACCGGAGTTAACAGTAATTGGAGCGACAAGCGGAGGCATGTCTTACGGTGAGCGCTATTACCGCTCGTTAACCGGAGCAGGGGATCTGCGGCATGCGCCGACATGGATTGCTAATTACCCGGCGCAAAAGCCGGTGACCGACGCGCAGACCGCCTGTGGAATTTCAGCGCCGTGTTACGTGATCGCGAACGCCTGCGCGTCCGGGACAAATGCGATCGGTCACGCGTTTGAATGCGTTCGCTCCGGTCGTTACCAACGGGTCTTAGCGGGCGGCTACGACGCTCTCGCGGAAATGGTCTTCCTCGGCTTTGATTCTCTTCAAGCCTCAACGCCCGAGAAATGCCGCCCGTTTGATCGGCATCGGTCTGGTATGGTGCTTGGAGAAGGTGCAGCTGTTCTGGCCTTGGAAAATCTTGACTCCGCTCGCGCGCGCGGCGCGTCTGTTCTCGCCGAAATCATCGGTTACGGCATTTCAACAGACAACTTTCACATCACGCAACCGGAGCCATCGGGCATCGGAGCGCGACAAGCAATGGAGCGAGCTCTTGAGAGCGCGCACGTCTCCGCAGCCGATATTGATTACATTAATGCGCATGGAACAGCCACCGTCTTCAACGATGCAGCCGAGGGGAAGGCAATCAGCGCGTTGTTCAATGGTGTGCCGGTGAGCTCAACCAAAAGCATGATGGGTCATTCTCTGGGCGCCGCGGGCTCCATCGAGGCAGTCGTTTGTTTGCTTGCGCTTCAACACCAATTTCTTCCAGCTAACATCAATTTCACCACTCCAGATGACGGCGTCGATCTCAACATCGTTGGGAACGAACCGCGATCTGCTGTTGTCGACGTGGCGCTCTCGAACTCATTTGGATTCGGTGGAACGAATGCTTCGGTGCTAATGCGCAAGCTCGAAGCATGAGTCTGGCGATCGCCGGCATGGGGTGGGTTACGCCTCTGGGCACCGGCATTGATTCCGTTTGGGAGCGATTGCTTCAGGGTCATGAAGCATCTGCGACGACCATTTCCGAAGAATTCGCCGATCGCGTTTACAGCGTTTTTCGAGTACCAGACTCAGCGCTGAGGGGGATTTCCCATCCGCGCCTTCGCCGCGCCAGTGCGATTTCGCGTTTCGCCGCGGCAGCTGGGTTGCACGCGTTGGAGTCTGCAGGAGTAAAACTCGAGTCGCAGAATGCTGAACGAATTGCGCTCATCTTCGCCACCTCAAATGGGGGCGTCAGTTACACGAAACGCTTTTACCATGAAATCGTCAGCACAGGTGTGCAGGCAGCCAGTCCGCTCCTGTTTCCGGAAACTGTATTCAACGCGCCGGCAAGCCATCTTGCCGCCATGCTCGGGATGACCGGCGCTACGTACACTCTCGTGGGCGACGGCGCCGTCGGTCTCGCAGCGATCACGATGGCCGAAGAATTGATGGCGAATGAGTCGCTAGACTATTGTCTCGTTGTAGGCACCGAAGAAATCGACTGGCTGTTATGTGATGCTTACCGGCGGTGGCGTTTCTTGCGTTTAGCACCGCCCATTGAGCCCTTCAGCAACCAGAACCGCGGGATGATTTTGAGCGAAGGCGCGGGAGCGATCGTGCTCGCGCGCGACGGACTGGTCACGATCGAACGTGCGCCTCCAGGCGGGTATTTTAATAGAAGAGCCGAAGCGGAAACAATTTTGAGGCGCATTCTGGGTGATCTCAGCCAAATAGAAATCGATTTCGTTATTTCGAGCGCGAATGGGACATTTGTCGACCACGCAGAATCACAAACGCTTCAGGAGGTCGTTCCAAATGCGCTAGTCTATACCGGCAAACCCGCGTTGGGCGAGAGCGGTGGCGCGGGAGGATTGTGGCAGATCATTCTGGCGGCTCAAGCACTGCATTCGAAATAGCTTCCGCCTGTGCTTCACGCAGACGAAAGCGTCCGATTACGGCTTTCACTCTCGCGAACGCCAGTTCCAAGCGTGCGACGCGCGATCGTTTTGGGCTGCGGACTCAATCAGCAAACAGCCGGTCTGCGACTGGCGGTCTTGTGATGCGCCCATCGATTTGATCCGTCACGCTTGTCCATAAATCCCGCTGGGAGGGTGGAGGTTACACTTGAACCTCGTTTGCGAAGCGAACTAAATCTTTTTTGGCGAATCCGCTTGCGCGCTGGGATAAACGTTCTTAATTAAGCGTCCATTTTCCCCGCGCCAGTCGATTAGAAATGGCGCTTACAACAGTACCCATGGCCAAATCAAAGAAAAAGAACAGGTCTGCGGCAAAGCCGGCTGTACGAAATGCGCGCCCGGCTGCCAAGCTTCACGCCAAGAAGGCCAAGCCGAAAAATCTCGCACGTGAAAAGAAAATCACGCGCCGTTCGCCAAAAACGAATTTGGAAGGTACCCAGTCGCCTGCTGCGGTGCTGCTGGGATTAAATCATCGCGAAAAGAAATTGGATCCGTTCGTTCGCAAACAAAAACAAAATCTGCTTCAGCTTCGCGATGCGGTGGTGGATTCGATGGCTGGCGTGGCCCAGGGCACTCTTCGCTCACGCGCTGAAGGCAGCGAAGCCTCCGCGTTTGGAATGCACCAGGCCGATGCTGGATCCGACGCATACGATCGCGATTTCGCACTGAGTTTGCTCTCACAAGAACAGGACGCGCTCTATGAGATCGATGAGGCGCTGAAGCGCATCGAACTCGGAACATACGGGAAGTGCGAGATGTCTGGTAAACCAATCCCTCGGGCACGTCTCGAAGCGATCCCCTTCGCGCGTTTCACTGTGGAGTGTCAATCGCAGTTGGAGAAACAGAGTAAAGCCACCCGGATGCGACCATCAGTTACCTCATTGTTTGGCTTGACCGAAGAGGAAGGCGGTGAGTCCGAGGAGGAGGAAGCAACTGCGCCGGAAGTGAAGGAGTGATCGACGTTCATGGCGCAGGAGATTGTTACTCTTGAATGCACCGAAGCTAAAGCGCTTGGGAAGCCGCCTTCGCGTTACATGACGACTCGCAATAAGAAAAGTCCACGGACGCCAAATCGCCTAGAGAAGAAAAAATACAATCCGTTTTTGCGGCGGCGCACCTTGCACCGCGAGACCAAGTAACCAGCCATGCAGCCAAAAACTCCAAAACGCCGTTCCGCATTTCGCCGCGCGAATCGGCCCATGCCGAGGCGCCGGATCGATATCGCCATGGAGGCAATCGATTACAAGAACCCTGATCTTCTGAAAAAATTTGTCACAGAGAGCGGCAAAATTCTGCCTCGTCGAGTTACGGGCATGCCGGCGTACATGCACCGGAAAATCACTCGCGAAGTCAAGCGCAGCCGTTCGGTGCTGTTGATGAAGTAGTTCGCGCTGTAGAAGTCGTCCGACGGAATTTGGCCGCTACGCTTTCGGCGTACGTTCGCCTTCCTCAATCAACTTCCAGAACTCGCGCGTTTCGCCCAGTTGCGCGTCCTCGGAAACAGGCAGCTTGCTGCGGAACAGAAAATCGCGAAGCGTGTTTTTGTGCAAAACGCGATGCACTTTGACGCCTTCCTCGGTCTTGGCGAAGTAAATACGGTAATTCTTCGCGCGATAGCGATAGAGCTTCTTCCCCTCTCGTTCGATCACGCCAAAGCGCTCGGTGTCGGGCCGATCCAAGTCTTCGGGTAGGATTTGAAACTCGGCCAGCAAATCGAGCTGCAACCTTTTTGGTAATGCCGAAATCTCGGCCGCGCTCAGCTCATTGAAGATGATTTGGAACATTATTTCGGTTAAACAGGTGAAGCATTGAAGCGCTTTGAACTGAGCTCGCGACTCTGATCCGCTTTAACATTTCAACGCTTCAACGGTCCAAGGATCGTCAAACATAAACCCGGCGCACCCGCGCGCCAATTCGCGTCACAATTTCCCACGTAATCGTCCCCGCTTTTTCGCCCAATTCGGAGCAGGAAATTTCTTCGCTTCCGTCGCGACCCATCAGAACACCATTGTCGCCCACTTGCACCTCATCGAGTTCGCTCACATCGATCACCATTAAGTCCATTGTCACTCGACCGAGAAGATAGCAGCGCTTCCCGCGCACCAAAACGGCCGCACCACGGTTGGAGAGATGCCACGGGTAGCCGTCGGCATATCCGGCAGACAACGTTGCAACGCGCATATTTTGCGGCGCGATAAATGTGCGGCCATAGCTGATTGAGCTGCCTCTCGGCAAGTCGCGCACGAGACAAATTCGTGTTTTCCAGGTCATTACCGGCTTGAGCAACTCACGAAATTCCGGGAGCGGCGAAATGCCGTAGAGCATGATACCGGCACGGACGATTTCGAACGTCGGCTCATTGAACGCGAGTGTGCCGGCACTTTGCAACACGTGCGCCTTGTACCTTCCCGGAACTTCTGCGCGTATTTGGTCAACGATTTTCTGGAATCGAACCAGCTGGTCGCGCGTGTATTCTGCGTCTTCGTTCGATACCGGCATGTGCGTCGAAATGCTGTGGATCTCAATATTCGCCATTCCGGCCACGCGTTGAAAAACCTCGCGTGCCTCATTCTGCACGACGCCCATTCGTCCCATGCCGGTATCGATCTTGAAATTGACTGATACCGGCTGCAAGCGATCGAATGCCTGAGCTTCTTCCAAACTGGAGATGGTCGGGATAAATCCCCGCTCGGCGATGATCGGGCGTTCCTCAGGAGTTGCCGGGCCGAGAATTACGATGGGATGCGGCAGCGATTCACGCAGGATCAGAGCTTCTTCCACGTTGGCGACGCCAAATAATTGCGCGTCGTCTGCCAGCGCTTTTGCCACGCCGAGCAATCCGTGGCCGTAAGCATTCGCTTTCACGACAGCGAGCATCTCAGCGGACCGGATTCGATTCCGTACGACTATCGCGTTGTGCCGCAAAGCGGCGCGATCAATCTCAGCCCAGCAACGGTAAGTTTGTTTCATTTTGGAATCGTGATGTGCGGTTCGCGCAAATAAATTGGTTCCAGCGGTGGCAGACAAAAGCTTCGCCGGGAGTCCTGCGCAAGTCTGGCCAGAATCAGAGCAGAAGGAAACGAAATCACGGCGCGGTGAAATTGCGGAAGCATCTCTGAAGTGAAAACCGGCGTTGCCGTGTCGAGCGATTCGAGTCTCGCTTTCAGCTCGAGCTCGGAAAAGAGCGATGGGCCTTCAATCACTTCATTTGTGAGGATGCGCGCGAAGAAGAAAGATTTCCTGCGCGCATCGCCAATCGCACAGTATTCCTGCGGATCGCATTCCATTGCGCAAATCGAGGGATATCCGATTAAGCGCGCATCACAAGAAAGGTGTAATCCGATCGCGGCCGATATCGCGATGCGCGTCCCAGCATACGAGCCGGGGCCAAGTCCGACAACGATCGCTTCCGGAGCACCAAATTTTGTTCGCATCGCCTGGAGGTTCTGGAAAAACGCTGCGGAATTTTTTCGATCGTTAGGCCATTCGCGCGTGAACTCGATTTCGCCGTCCAGCCAGGCCAGGCTGCCGCGCGAGGTGGAAAGCTCAAGCGCCAGAGTTTTCATGATCGTGATGACACAGCGTTATGATCCGCTGACGCTCCGATTTTATTTCAAAGGAAATCCAACGCGCCTGCTCTGGAATCAAGTCCGGGAATCGATCGGCCCATTCGATCACTGAAACGCCATCGCTAAAAAAATAATCTTCCAGTCCAAGCCGCACCGCCGCTTCTCGATTCTCCAGACGAAAGAGATCGAAATGGTAAACGGGCAATCGCCCGCCTTGATATTCGTGCACGATAGTAAAGGTGGGGCTCGTTACTGCGGCGTCGTTTTTCAGACCCGCAACGAGACCCTGCGTGAACAAGGTCTTGCCGCTGCCCAGTTCGCCTTTGAGCGCCAATACGGAACCGGCCGCAAGATCCTCCGCAATTTGCCGCGCGATTGCTTCCGTTTCAGCGGGGCTGTTGGAAATGAACGTAGCCACGAGGCAATTTGCGATTTGCGACTTGCGATTTGCGATTGAGCGAGCCAATTCGCGTCAGCGGTAATCCCGGAAAATTACATCGCCACTCGCGCTCCAAACGTTTTCTGTTGCTCGGCGATACGGCAAAGAGCAGTTCATAGTCCTCCCCTTCTGAAATCGCGTTGTCGACAGTTGCACCACGGGCTACCGGCAAATTTTCCAGCTCGATGTCGAATCCCACTTTGCTCGCGCGCGCAAATCGAGGAAGATCGGATCCGAGTCCGTCGCTTAAATCCATCATAGCGTGAATCGAGAAATTTTTTGTAAGCCAGCGCGACTCCGCAATGCGTGCAACGAACTTCAAATGCTTTCTTTTCAGAGCCCCGCCAAGGTGGCCGGTCACGAAAAGATCATCACCCGATCTTCCGCCACGACGCGATGCCGCGCGGGGTTTCTCAACAAATCCGATCACACTCACCGAAATCGCGATTGGCCCCGGAGTATTGCTCGTTTCGCCACCGACAATGCTCACTTTGAAGCGATTCGTCGCTCCGCGCAGTCCCCGATAAAGCCCTCGCACCCACGCGACTTTGGTTTGCTGGGGAACAATAAGCGTAATTAGCGCGAACTGAGGGAGAGCGGACGCCGCGGCGAAATCGCTCAACGGACGCATCATTGCTTTCCATCCGACGTCTGAAGCATTCGTTCCGTGCGTAAAATGCACGCCTTCGACAACGCAGTCCGTTTTTAGCACGAGATATTTTTTGCTTCGTGGTATTTCGACGATCGCGCAGTCGTCAGCTGAACCCGCAAAGACTTTCCCGCCTCTCACACGCGGAAGATGAAGCAAGATTCGGTTGAGCAGTCGGTCTTCACCCAAAGCGCCGAGTTTCATTGAGAAATGATTTCTGGAAACGCAAGGGCAGTGAGAGTCAGCGAGTTAAAGAGGGAATGCATAGTCATCGAAACAAGAATCGAGCCGCTCCATTCGTAGGCAATCGCGAAACAGTTCCCCAAGACAAACAACGGCACCACCGAGGGAAAGTGTGCGTGAGCAGCGGCGAATAACAGCGAGCTAAGTATTACCCCAAAAAAACAGCCAACGTAACGTTTGAGCACGCCGTAGATGAAAAACCGAAAAACAAACTCCTCGACGATCGGGGCGATCGCGACGGCGAAAACAATGATCAAAATCCGCTCCTCGATTGTGCGCGATCCACTGAAGAACTCGACGATACTCTGCTTGCTTGAGCCGCCACCGAAAAGCCGCTGATTAATGGCCTCAGAAAAACCAATCAATGGATACGCAAAAAAGAGCAGGATGGCTCCAGTGCCTAAAGTTCGGAAAAAACTGATTCTGAAAAATCCGGCCAATGCGCCGACATCGAAACCGCGAAATTGCACAAGAGTCACTATGACGAGCAGCACGAAAGCGCTGAGGAGGAAATTGGCCAGAAGATTGTGCGGGTGAAATTGAAGCGCCGGGTCCGGAGCTGTTGAGCTGATCGTCAGTAGAAAGAAAAAGATTAGCACGCTCGCGAGAACGGCTTCGGGCAGTCCAAAC
>QHQV01000372.1 GCA_003219945.1 Verrucomicrobiota bacterium
AGATCCTTGCGCTCGCTCGTGGAAAGCAAATTGCACGTAATAGATTGCGGTAACGAAATCTCAAAAACGCCGAAGAGATTCAGCGCGAACACGAGCACAATCACGCTTAACACGAGGACGAAGTATGGATTCGTGAACTGAAATCCGCCCCAGGTTACATCACGCCCAGCACCTTTAAGCGCGATCAGCAGCACCGCCAGCGCGATGAACCAAGCGAAAATCCCAACGGTGAACGCAACACCGCTGCGAAAAATTCTCTGCCGACTCTGTCCCGCTTGTTGGACAAAACCGAAAATCTTGAGCGAGATCACCGGCAACACGCACGGCATCAAATTCAAAACGAATCCACCGAGAAACCCAAAGAGCAGAAACGTGAAAATTCCGCGCCCCGGCGCCGAACGGCTCGCCGAAACAGCGGGCGCATTCGTGATCTGCCACGCCGCGCGATCATCGCCGTTCGGCTGCTGCGCAAACACCACCAGACCCGCCATTGACGACAGATCTTTAGGCGCTGACTCAAGCGGAATGTGAAAAGCAATTTCATTGTTGCTCCGCGATTGAACCGCGGGATGCCCAGTAATTGTGTCCTGCCCCGGCAACGGAAAGAAATCGACTGCCGGATATTTCGCCAAAGTTTCACTCGTAATTTTCAAGCGAAGATCGGATCCAACCCGACTCCAATCGGCGCGCACCACATCAGGTCCCGGCAGATTTTGCGGAAGCAAACGCCGATAACGAGCGAAAACGTCCGTGTTCGCCGGCGGGCTTGTTGAGGCTACAGGCAGATTTAACTGCAACGTTGCACCGCCTGGGATGCAGATTTTTTCGCATACGAGCCAATTTGCTTCGGCAGAAAGGTTCGCTGACGAAGCGTCGATTTTTGCTGGGGGCGTTATTTCCTGCATCAGCAGGACTGCATTTTCATAGCCGTACGTTTCAATGTCGCCGGGATCGCTCGTTTTCAGCGGTATTGGCCATCGGATGTCGCCGATTTTCCAGCCCGGCGGCAGTTTCCATTTCATTTCCGTGGGCAGCCCTGCGTCGCCGGAGAATTTCCAGTAGGTGTGCCAGCCGGCGGCCATTCGCAGCAACAGCCCGACTGTGAACGGCTTGCCTGGAACGATCGCGTTTGTGTCGGCCAGGAGCTCTGCCTTAACGAGCTGCTTTCCCTGGTAGGTCTGCGCAAGACCGTGTGGGGCAAGAGCAACGAGAAGCCAGAAGAGCAGCGAATAAACAGACGATCTCGACGCAATTCGCATAAGATTAGGTAACATTCGCTGCACTCGGCGGCAATTCAGCCAACTGTAGCCGCTTCCGCTGTGCGAAGCGTGACATCGATATCGGTATTCACCCCAGCGGGGGTCGCGCTAAGGGCGACCACAAAAGCCTACGGCACGATAAAAATTTTGTCTGTCCAGGGATCTTTAACTTTGGTCCCCGGAGTGTAACCGCTCACATCAACGTATCTACCGCTCGAATCAAACGGACTAAACACGTATCCGGGCTTGTCAGGTACCGCCTTGGCAGTTGGGAACGCAGTTGACGAGGAGACTTCCGCCGGCGGCGATGGTTTTGGTTCGGGCTGCGTGGTGTCGGCGTGAGCGACGGGCGGAGTTGTTTTGGGCTGCTTTTGAGATCTTGTCGTATCAGCTTTTCGCCGTTGCTGCGGCGCCGAGGCCACCTGCGTCGATGCAGCAGGGTGACCGGGCGCGGTCACATCGGATTCGATTGCATCTGTCGTTCCGACCATGGTTGGCTCGTTGCTGTGGCGCCCCAGAGCGTAATGCACCGGCGCCGTCGCAACGCGATAAGAACCGACTGCCACGTCGCGTGTCACATGGTATGAACTCACAGCTACGTTGCGCGTGGTTCCGCATCCGGCGAGTAAAACTGCCCCCAACACCACAGTTCGTTCAAGTAGGTTCATGTCGTTCGTAAGATCGTTCCAAGCGCGATCCGTTCAATCATTTAATCGCGACAAAATCGCCAACCAGCATTGAAATTTCCTCGTCTGTGGTGGCCCACGAACACATCAGACGGTAAATGTCGGGCTCCACAAATTTATAAAAGCGCCAGCCACGTGCGTGTACACCCCGCACGCATGCTTCGTCCAATTGCACGAACACGGCATTCGATTCCACCGGGAATACGGTTTTCACCCCTGCCTCATTTCGAAGGCGCTGCGCAAGCCTGCGCGCTGCCTCGTTCGCGTGCCGCGCGTTTTGCAACCAGACATCTTCCTTCAATAACGCCAGCCACGGCGCAGCGAGAAAGCGCATTTTCGAGCCGAGATGCCCGGCTTGTTTCACCCGATATTGAAAATCGCGCGAGGTTTCCTTGTCGAAAAAGATAACCAACTCGCCTGCCGCCACGCCGTTTTTCGTGCCGCCAAAGCTGAGGATATCTACCCCCGCTCCCCAAGTGACCGTTTTCGGCGCGCAGCCAAGTGATGCGACGGCATTGGCAAAGCGCGCACCGTCCATATGAAGGAACATTC
>QHQV01000373.1 GCA_003219945.1 Verrucomicrobiota bacterium
GAGCCGATTATCACGCCGCAGGGCAATGATCGTATTCTGGTGCAAATCCCGGGTCTCGACGCTGCCAATATTCAAGAGGCGCGCGAGCAACTTTCCCGCGTAGCCAAGCTAGAGTTCCGCCTCGTGTATCCGGACAACGGTCAACGCTTGAAAGCGATTGATGAAGGAAAGGAAGTGATTCCGCCAGAATACCGGATCGAAACTTATAAACAGCAAGCTGAGGGCGGAAAGCCGATCGAGGAACGTTTGCTCGTCAAAAAGAAAGCAGATCTCGGCGGCAACCATGTTTCGCAAGCGGCTGCCGGCTACGGTCAGGAAGGCTGGGAAGTCACGCTCAGGTTCGACACTGAAGGCGCTAAAGCCTTCGGTCAAATCACTGAAGCAAATGTGAACCATCGCTTCGCAATTGTTCTCGATGGCGTAATTCAATCCGCGCCAGTTATTAGGACGGCTATTTACGGCGGTAACGCGGTCATCAGCGGCGGACGCATGGACGAGCCGGAGGCGCGCAATCTCGCCAGCGTGCTGGAAAATCCTCTGCAAACCCCAGTGAAGATTGAAGAGGAGCGCCAGGTCTCAGCCAGCCTCGGCAGCGACTCGATCAAGAGCGGCATCTATTCAGGGATTGCGGGCTTTATCCTGGTGGTCGTGTTCATGATCATTTATTACCGATTGGTCGGTCTCATTGCGGACATAGCTTTGCTGATCAACTGCATCATGGTGGTTGGCGTGCTGGGCATGTTCAACAGCGTCCTGACACTTCCCGGCATTGCTGGCCTTATCCTCAGCTTGGGAATCGCTGTGGACGCGAATGTTCTGATCTACGAGCGGCTTCGGGATGAAATTAAACAGGGGAAATCGCTTCGTGTGGCAATCGATACCTCTTACCGAAAAGCGTTTAGCGCCATTTTCGACGCGCACGTCACCCAGTTTCTTACAGCGGCGATTCTGTTCTGGCTGGCGAGTGGACCGGTTAAGGGTTTCGCGCTCACGCTGACGATCGGCATCGTGGCGTCAATGTTTTCGTCGCTGCTAGTCACGTACACCTGTTTTTCGTGGGCATTCGCGCTCGGCTGGCTCAAGCGCGTGTCGATGCTTCACCTCATTCGTTCAAAGGGGTTCGATTTTCTTGGAAACGCACCCAAGTTCGTATCCATATCGGCCGTGGCCATGCTTCTGTGCCTTGGCGTCTTACTCTTTAAGGGTGAGCGCAATCTCGGTGCTGATTTCAGAGGGGGCGATTTGCTCGTTATCTCTGCGGCGCACAAACTGACACCCGATGAAGTACGCAGCGCGCTGGCCCATACCGGGTTTCAAAACAGCGTTATTCAATCGGAAAAGGTGGCGAACCGCGATCTCATCAGCATTCGAGCTGATTCCGGCGCCGCCGACAAAATCAAAGCGCGGCTCAGCGAAGCCCTGCCCACAGCAGGCCTGAAGTTTGAACAGACGGACCACGTCGGTGCGCTGGTCGGAAAAGAACTCGCGACAAAGAGCGCTCTGGCTCTCGCGCTTGGGCTGCTGGGAATTTTCGTGTACGTGAGTTTCCGATTTGCAACCTCGTTTGCCGTGGCTTCACTGGCAGCGTTGGCGCACGACCTTATTATAACCATCGGCATGTTCGCCTTGAGCGGGCGTGAGCTTTCGTTAATCATGGTCGCAGCCGTTCTGACCATTGCCGGTTATTCTATCAATGACAAGATCGTCGTTTTCGACCGAATTCGCAGTGGTTTGCGCGACCGATTGTCGGGAACGGTCGCGGAAGTTATGAACACGTCAATTAATGAAACGCTCTCGCGTACGATCCTCACCGGAGGGACAGTTCTGCTGACGGTACTCGCACTGTATGTCTTTGGCGGCCCAGTTCTAAACGACTTCGCGTTCTCGTTTCTTATCGGCGTCATCGTCGGAACCTATTCGTCCATCTTCATCGCCTCGCCTATTGTCCTGTGGTGGACGCGCGCGAGAGGCCGCGATACAAGCGCGCTTCGTCGCGAAGTGATCCAACAAACGACCACTGCCGGCCGGCTCGCGCCCCGATCATAACTGCCCAAAAGCAACCGTCCTGCTCTCTCGCAAAAACGTTCCGACTCGCCGCGGTCAAGGAATGTTGGCGAGAATCTTTTCCATCTCGTCGCTGGTAAAAGCGCGCAGCGTTTGCGTCCGGATGTTGCCCAGCATGTCCGCGGACAACAACACGCTGGCAGCCGTCTCGTCGTCCGGTGCCTCGAAGACGCATACCTGGTCATAATGACCGAGTGTCCAGTACATGTGTTTGATGGTAACTCCCTTCGACTGTACCTTCGCAGCCCACTCAGCTACTCGCTGAGTCGTCTCCTTAGCAGCGTGAATCCCCTTATCAGTGAATTGAACCAAGCTGATGTATGTTGCCATGACGTTTAACTAATTGCAATCGCTCCAGTGGCAAGTGCGAGATGATGCCAGGTAAATTTAGCAGCGACAAGTCGTTGCCCGAAAATTAAGACTGCCACGCTTGGGAAAATTCAAATGAGAAATGGAGGCGAGGCGAGTTGAACCCTGTTCACAAGTAACAAAAGAACACATCATAACGAAAGTTTCTGAAGAATTTCAATTTAGATTTTCATTGAGTGAGGCAAAAATACTCCTCGGACAAATTACATAGCGCGCCGGGTGACGTACCTGCGTGGCGCGTCCGCCACAATACACGTAACGATGACGTCACGCTTTAAGACGAGTCGCTTGCGCTTCCAACTTCTGAATTGAGGTACCTGACGCGGAAGTAAGTCCAGCGTCGCTCCCGCTGTTTGTCAAACGACCACTTGGATCGAACGCACTCTGGCGGCAACCTTCATGGGACAGTCGCCAATCGATTCGCCGCAGATCGCCGTCAAAATAGCTGCAACCAAAGGATAACAAAAGGCGGAAAACAAGCATTGACACAAACGAGGGGCACTGCAGCATCTCACCAGAGCTGCCTCGGGTGAGGATAGCTCAATTTTCATAACCAGCGCAGGCACGAACTAAACTCGATCCGCGCTGTTTTTTGTCATTTCCCGAAGCGGAACCAACATCGAATAGGAACTACCCGGCCGCACACCGGAAATTAGATCGACGCCTATCACGGCTGGGCCGGACTTGTAAACATGTGCAGGAATTGTCGATTTCATGTGACTGAATGAAAACTTTAGACTCAATCCCAGCGCCTTCGGCGCTGACGTCTTCGCGCTTCAAAGAAGCATTCCCTGAAGTCCTCGTAGACATCGGCCAACATTCTGTCGCTGTTTTTTGAGAAACGAACTTTCCTCTTTTCATAAACCTCAAAATCAATAGGAGCAAAAGCCATCCCCCATTTTGCCCTATGGTGACACATCAGCTGATCCTGCATGACCTCATCGTTTTTTAACAAGACAGCGCCAGTCCTCTCTAGCATCGCGGGAACAGTCATGTCTTCACATACAGCAGCGAGTGCCTCGTGCTTGTTCGAAAAGTATGCTTGGAAGAGACTCTTCAGGCTATCGTACGTGTGACATTCAAGCAGCCGATCGAACGTGTCTTCCATCGACTCCTTGTCGACGTGCCAAAACAGATCGTCGGATCGGGATAGTGACTATATTTTAGAGCAGCGGCCGCCTCGAATCCCGGGGTGATGCCGTACTCGCGACAGAGTAACGCAAAGAATGGCCTGGCGACTTGCTTTAAAAATTGAATGTAGACGAACGCAATGACCCGAAGACTACTCCTGAAAAGATATTCGAATCTTTCGCGTCCGATTCGTTCTGTCCACTGGTCAAATTTTGCAGCGTGAATCTTCCGGAGGTTTTACCTTTTTCTAGCTCCTTCTTCCCAACATGGATTGCCTGTGTGTGTACAGCCAGATGTCCAGAACATCGCGTCGTGACTCCTTAGCCCATTCGCGGTCCGCTGGTTCATCAAGCTGGTGCGCATATATGTAGTAAAACGAGTAGCGATACTTAAGGACCTCG
>QHQV01000374.1 GCA_003219945.1 Verrucomicrobiota bacterium
CGGAATCGCGCTGACAGTCCGTGCTGAATTTCCGGACAAGAATCCCAAGGAACGGCGGTCTGCAGACCGCCGAAAAAAGGCGGCGGACTAGAGACTCGCTGCCCCTTGAGGCGACTTACGACTAAGAAATGAAGCCCGCAGTCGTCCTGTTAAGCGGTGGAATTGATTCGACAACGACGCTGGCGATCGCAATCGCAGAAGGATACGAAACGTGCGCCTTGTCATTTGATTACGGCCAGCGTCATCAAATCGAAACAAAAGCCGCTCAACGCGTCGCAAAATCGTTAGGCGTAAAAGACCATCGCATGGCGAAAATCGACCTGCGCGTCTTCGGCGGCTCCGCGCTCACGGACGATGTCGCCGTGCCGAAGCAGCGTTCGGAAACAGAAATCGCGCACAGAATTCCAGTCACATACGTTCCCGCGCGCAACACGATCTTCCTCGCGTATGCGCTTGCGTGGGCAGAAGTCATTCCGGTTAATGACATTTTTCTAGGCGTAAACGCAATCGATTATAGCGGCTATCCAGATTGCCGGCCGGAATTCATCGAAGCGTTCGAGAACCTGGCCAATGTCGGAACCAAAGCTGGTGTCGAAGGTCGACGCTTCCAAATTCACACGCCGTTGATCAAACTTTCCAAAGCCGAGATCATTCGCAAAGCTGTCGATGTCGGCGTCGATCTTTCGCTCACCCACAGTTGTTACGATCCTTCGCCCGAAGGGCTCGCCTGCGGTCAATGCGATTCTTGTTTGCTACGGCTCAAAGGATTTAGCGAAGCTGGAATGACAGATCCAATTCGCTACGCGACAAAATGAAACGGTTTCTCAGGATTTTTGAACTCTCGAAGAACGAACAGCGCGTCGTTCTTATCGTAATCTTTGCGCTACTTGCAATTAGCTTGATCGGATACGAACGCCGCGTTCATCGTTGTCCCGTTCAGCCGTCATCAGCAACGGGACTCAAATCATCTCCGACTGCTGGGGAAACGGTCGGCGATCACTAGCCTTATTGCGCTGGCATCCCCGGAATTCTGCCGTAACCGACGAAGACCGGACTGATGTTGGCGTCTCCGCTTTTGGGTGGCGGCGGCATTTTGAAATCGAAAACGCTGACGCCCCAACGTTGTTTGCCGTCATACGTGCGGCCGTCGCTGGATCCGATCATGACACGTTTATTCGTTCGTTTTTCGCGGCCGAGATAAATCATGGTGTGCGTGATCGGCGGGTCGCGATCGATGTTGTAGGTGCCGCGCCAGAAGAGCAGGTCGCCAGGCTTGAGATCATCGAGCTCGAATGAGTCCTCCTTGCGACCTAGCACTGCGCTGAAATCTCCAGCCTTGCGCAGCCAGACATATTGCTGGCTCGAATCGCGCGGCACATCAGGGAAGCCATTTTGCTTAAGCACGTAATAAATGAAACCGGAACAATCCATGCCGCCGTTTGCGGGATCGGCAGAACCATAAGTATAGCCCAGATTTTGTTTTGTTAATTCAAGCCCCGCGTCGACGATTTGGCGAACTTTGGGCGGGTACTTCTCGTAACCTTCTATTGCATCCGGCGAAAGACTCACATTAGGCCAGCCTTTCTTTCCTCGACCAGCTTCGGGTGATTCCGCCGGAGTCGCAGGCGGGGTCTCCGTTTCCGACGGCGATTCGCCCGGTGTTGGAGTAGGAGACGTTTTCTTGCGTTTTGACTTGCTCCTCGGCGTCGGGGATGGAGTCGGCGAAGCTTTCCTTCCTTTCGCAGAAGCAGTAGGCGAGGGCGTAGGCGTCGGTTTCTTCGTCGAATGTTTTCGATGTTTGCGAGTCGGAGTCGGACTTGGATCAGGCTCAAGAACTTTTTTGATATTTGAGCCTAACGACTCCTCGGCTGAAGGCGCAGCATCAATGCCTCCGAATAAAATCATCAGAATCAGAAGCGATTTCATGTTCGACGCCGTGGTGTCCGCTGTCCTCAGCGGAGATTCGAGTCCAGTAGTTCGGCCGGATGCCCTGAAGAGAGCGCACACTATCCTACGTGGAGATCGGC
>QHQV01000375.1 GCA_003219945.1 Verrucomicrobiota bacterium
CGGAGCTGGAACGGGTTCGCGATCTCGGCGCGACCGTGATCACGCAGGAATCGCCATCGTATCCCCGGACATTGCGCGAAATCCATGCGCCGCCCATCGTTCTCTACCTGTGGGGCGAACTACAGGAGCGCGATCATCACGCCATTGGAGTTATCGGCGCTCGGCGCACCACTCACTACGGGATGGAGTCGGCGAAGAAGCTGGCTTATCAATTGGCTTATGCCGGATTAACTGTTGTCAGTGGACTCGCGCGAGGGATTGACACCGCCGCCCACCAGGGCGCGCTCGCTGCAAAAGGACGCACGGTAGCAGTAATCGGGTCCGGATTGGCAAAGCTTTATCCGCCAGAGAACGCAGGGCTGGCGGAGAAAATTCGAAGCGGCAACGGCGCAATCGTCTCGGAGTTTTCAATGGAAATCGAACCAGACCGCCAAACTTTTCCGATGCGCAATCGAATCATCTCCGGCTGGAGCCACGGTATTCTTGTGGTGGAAGCCGGTTTGAACAGCGGGGCGCTTATCACCGCCGCGCAGGCTCTGGAACAGGGCCGCTCGGTTTACGCCGTGCCGGGTCACATCAACGCGCCGAGCGCGATGGGATCGAATCGCCTTATTCAACAGGGCGCGAAGCTCGTCATGGACGCCAGTGACATTCTGGATGATTTGCAGATTCTTCTTCCCGAAACAAAGCCGTCGCCACAGGCTGCTGCCCGCGCGTTGCCGCCGCTTTCTGAGGAAGAACGCCGCGTCTATGAGTCAATTGATGCGACCGAGACGTCTATTGACGATATTGCCGCTAAAAGCCAATTGCCGAGCTCGGCTGTTTCATCGACATTGCTGCAGTTGGAATTGAAACGCTTGGTCAAGCAGTTGCCCGGAAAGTATTTCGTTAAGCTGGGCTAGGCCAGAGACCTACTGTGCCTTTAACGGCGCAGGCAACTGGTCTGACTTGCAAAGGTGCTCCAAATGGGTTCGATTCCTGCCCCATGTCCAAGTCCCTCATAATCACCGAGAAGCCTTCAGTCGCCGGCGACATCGCCAAGGCGCTTGGCGGCTTTAAAAAGGGCAAGGACTATTACGAGAACGAAAGATACTTCATCTCGTGGGCGGTCGGTCACCTCTTTGAGCTTGCGGTGCCGGCTTCCATGAAAGAGCAGGACAAATGGGACATGCAGAAGCTGCCCATCATGCCGGTCGACTTCGAGCTCGAGCCAGCGGACAAAATGGGCGGTCGTGTCAATGTCCTTCGCAAGCTCATCAGAGACAAAAATGTCTTAGAAATCATCAACGCGTGCGACGCCGGACGCGAAGGCGAATTAATCTTTCGCTACATTATCCAGCACGCGGGGACTAAAAAACCGATCAAGCGTCTCTGGCTACAATCGATGACGTCGGAGGCGATCCGCGAAGGCTTCGCGCGATTGCGCAGCGATGTTGAGATGCAACCGCTGGCTAGCGCAGCCCGGAGTCGAAACGAAGCAGACTGGCTTGTCGGCATTAATGCAACGCGCGCTTTTACTTTACGGTTGAGCGGCGGCCGCGGCAGCACGGTGACTTCACTGGGGCGCGTGCAGACGCCGACCCTAACAATCATCGTCGAGCGCGAACGCAAGATTAAGGAATTCAAATCCCGCGAACTGAATGAGATCATCGGCACATTCCGCGCGACCGCCGGTGAATATCCAGGGCGATGGTTCGACGAAGCGTTCAACAAAGAAGAGAGTGAAATCGAGAGAACGAGAAGACTGCTCACGCGGCTTCAATTGAATTTCCCTGATGCCGAGGATCGGCTTGATCCCGCGAACGGGTCGCTCTGGGACGAGCACCGCGCTGCACCTCGGTTGTGGCGTCGCGAAATCGCCGAGGCCATTCAGCGGAAGTGCACGGGCAAAGAAGGCGTTGTTGAGTTGGAGGAAAAAAAGCCTAGCACGCAGATCGCGCCTCAATTGTACGATCTCACGAGCTTGCAACGCGAAGCGAACAGTCGCTTTGGTTTTTCCGCTAAGCGCACTTTACAGATCGCGCAGGCGCTCTACGAAAGGCACAAAGCGATTACCTACCCACGTACCGATTCGCGCGCATTGCCTGAAGATTACATGCCGACGGTAAAATCAACATTGGGCAAACTCGAAAATCCGTTCGCGCGCAGAGTGCTCGACAACAATTGGATCAAGCCTAACAAGCGGATTTTTAATAACGCGAAGGTTGGCGACCATTTCGCAATCATTCCAACCGACACCGTCCCGCGTTCACTCGATAACAACGAGCAGGCAATCTTCGACATGGTGAGCAAACGTTTTGTGGCCGTGTTTTTTCCACCGGCACAATACGAGAACACGACTCGAATCACGCGGGTAGAGGGGGAACCTTTCAAAACAGAAGGTAAAATCATAGTCGCCCCCGGATGGCTGGAGGTTTATGGCCGCGAAGCCGCCGGGGACAAGCCCAAAGAAAATCTGCCGGCCGTACAGCAAGGCGAACGGGTCGAAACCGTGCGCATTGAAATCAACACGGAACAAACGCGGCCGGCCGCCCGCTCGTTACAACGAGGGCATGATCCTCAGCGCGATGGAAGCTGCGGGCAAACTCGTCGAGGATGAAGAACTGCGCGACGCGATGAAGGAGAAAGGCCTCGGCACGCCCGCCACGCGCGCATCCATCATCGAAACGCTGATTTCAGCTCATTATCTGACCCGGCACGGAAAGGAACTTCAGCCCACCGCAAAGGCCATTCAGACGATCACACTTCTCAAAAGCGCAGTGCCGGAATTGACCAGCCCTGAGCTCACCGGCGAATGGGAATTTCGTCTGCGCGAAATCGAGCATCGCAAGCTCACGCGTGACGCGTTCATGCGCGACATCCGCGATCTGACGAAGGATATCGTGGACAAAGCCAAGCATTTTCATCCTGACGAGCACATGCCGGATACTGAGCCTTTTGGCCAGTGCCCGAAATGCGGTTCGCCGATCGTCGAGCGATTCAAGAGTTTCACCTGCACAAATGAGGACTGCGCTTTTACAATCTGGAAAACCATCGCCGGTCGGTTGCTGAGCCGCGACGAGTTCGAGACGCTCGTCCGTGACAAACAGATCGGGCCATTGGGCGGCTTTCGCAGTAGGAAAGGCAAACGGTTTCATGCCGCGCTCAAATTGAGCGATGATTTCAAAACAGAGTTCGATTTCGGACCAAATGGACAAGAGAATGGCGCAGCGCAGCCCGTGGATTTTTCACGGCAGGAAGCGTTGGGAACATGTCCGAAGTGCGGCGGACGCGTATTCGAATCTGGAATGACCTACGTGTGCGAAAATTCAGTCGGCCCAAACAAAACGTGCGACTTCCGATCGGGAAAAGTCATTCTGCAACGGCCGATCGAGCGAGAACAGATGAACAAATTGCTCGTTAACGGCAAAACGGATTTGCTTGAACGATTCATTTCCCGCAAGGGTAGGCCATTCAAAGCGTTTCTCGTCTTGACCGACAAAAAAGATGTCGGTTTCGAATTTGAGAAGCGTGACCCGAAGGCGAAAAAGGAACGAAAGCCCAAAGAGCCGGCCGCAAAAATTGATTTCACAGGAAAAGAGCCGCTCGGCGAATGTCCAATATCCGGCGGAAAAGTTTTTGAGACTGAGACTAGTTATATTTGCGAGGATTCACAGGCCGATCGAAAGCCTTGCAAATTCAAGCTCGGCAAAACGATCCTCGGGCGCGAGATTCCGAAAGAACAGGCGCAAAAACTTCTCACTGCCGGAAAAACCGATCTTCTCGAAGGGTTCATCTCGAAACGTGGACGACCCTTCTCCGCGTATCTGAAACTCGAGGACGGAAAAGTTGGTTTCGAATTTCCTGAAAAGCCCGCACGGGCGACGGAATCAAAATAGCCAATTCTTTAACGCGATCTGCGTCCTCGTCTTGTCACCTGCCGCGCAATAAATAAACTGAGCCGGTGCAGGACCGATGGATTCTACCGCCGTGCGAAAATCTGAACGGCGGAGCGATTGTGTGGAACGAGATTTGCGGGTCAGAATGCATCGCGCGATTGCTTTTCCGGAAACAGTTTCGGAGCACGGATGAAGTTCAAAATTTCCTGCGGCCGCGCCTTAGCTCGCTAAGCGATCCATTTTTGCTCCCGCAAATGCGTGCAGCAGTCGCTCGGATTCTGGGTGCGCTGGATTCGCACGAACGCATCGTGCTGTTTGGAGATTACGATGTCGATGGCGTGACCTCCCTCGCTTTGCTCGCAGAAATGCTACGTGGTTACGGCGCGACGCCGGAACTTTTTTTACCATTACGGATGGAGGAGGGCTACGGGTTGAGCCACGAGAGCATCGAACGTTGCCTCGAGCAACATCACGCACAGTTGCTGATCGCCATCGATTGCGGCACGGCTTCGACGAGTGAGATTGCCGAACTCGGGAAGCGCGGCGTCGATGTGATAGTGCTCGACCACCACGAACCGAAATCACAGCTGCCCGATTGCGTCGCAATCGTGAATCCGAAAGCTGATTCAGCGTCGCCATTTCATTATCTCTGCAGCGTGGGGATCGTATTCAAGCTTTGCCATGCGTTTTTGAAGACGCGGCCGCTGCCTGAGTTTGATTTGAAATCAAAACTCGATCTTGTTGCGCTCGGCACCGTGGCTGACATCGTGCCGCTCGTGCAAGAGAACCGCCTGCTGGTACAGCGCGGAGCCATCGAAATCGGCCGCACGTCGCGCATCGGTCTCAAGAAGTTAATGCAAGTCGCCGGAGTGCGTCCGCCGATTTTGCCCGACGACATTGGCTACCGCCTGGGGCCAAGATTGAACGCCGCTGGCCGATTGAGCACGGCGGAGAAATCTTTGCGACTATTACTCACGAAGGATGAAGAGCAGGCGGCGGCACTGGCGACAGAGTTGGACCAACAAAACCGCGCACGCCAGGAAGTGGAGAAGGAAATTCTCGCTGCAGCCATTGTGACAATCGAA
>QHQV01000376.1 GCA_003219945.1 Verrucomicrobiota bacterium
ATATCCGGCTCCTTCATGTCTTTCGGCATTCCGCTGATGATTGCCCGATATTCACTCGTGGGCGGTGAACCGAACCGTTCGCGGTAGCCTTTAACCATTTCTGGCAAATAGAAATCGACCTCGTAGCTGGCCCGGTTTTGTACCAGGCTAATGCCATTACGGTCTTTGATCTCGCCGCGCACACACGGAATGCGCACAGTCACTTGGGAGCTGCCGCGAAGCTGCGACGTCCATTCCTGACCATGCGCCACTTGTATCCACCAAAGTCGAACACCAAGTGAGCCGACGCCCAACAGCATGAAGAGCCCGAGAAATTGAATCCGCAGACGGGAATTCAGGCGTCGTTTGCTCATTCGGCGTGTCCCCTTTCAGGACCGTATGAATAAGCGGTCATCTGCCCGAGCCATTGTAACCCCCAGAAGAAGATGGGCGCGATGGCCATCGCAATCAGGCCGGGTCCGCCTATTTGCCACCAGATTTCACGATTAAACACAAGCGAGCCGCGGCGAAACGTAATCATGAGGTATTGCGCCAGAACTATTAAGGAGGTGAAAACGCCGCTCAAGAAAGAATGTACTTCCCATCGGCCGCGGGCAAAGAGCGGCCGCAGTCCGTGCATTATTCCCGCCAGCACACCGTAGAGCAGTATCGACGATCCCGCTGAGATTTCAACCTTACCGCCGATCACTTGAACCGTTAGCGCATCGAGCAAAACCCCGGCGAACAACGCTAAGGCCAACATAAGGGGAAAAGGCAGCGCCATTGCGCCGTAGAAAACAATCACTGGCACGATACAGACGTGCGCGTTGTAGAGCCAAGGCAGCGCCGGAATGAAAACTTCGGCAATCTGCGCTACCAACACGAGTCCTAAGAGAAGAAGAAAAAAAATCATCGTCGACCCGTCACTACAAAGACGTCCTCCAGATGAGAAAGTTCGACGGCAGGTGTTAGCTGCGCCTGACCGTCCAGTTCGCGCACGCGGAAAATCTTCACAGCTCCAATGAGCAACCCCGATGGAAAGACACCGCCAACTCCTGAAGTATAAACTTTCTGGCCGGGCTTCAGATCAGCCTGCTTTGACAGAAAATTGAGGTCCAAAAGCGGCGTGAGTCCTCCGGTCACCCGCTCCCCGGAAACGATTCCCTGTTCGCGGCTGCCTTCCACTGAGGCTGCGACCCGGCAGTTTTCATCAGAAATCAACAAAACAACCGAAATCGTGTCGCTTACGGTCGTCGTTTTTCCGACCAAACCAACGTCGGTTACCACCGGCATGTCCGTTTCGATCGCGTCTCTCTTGCCGCGGTTTATGGTGAGCGTTCGCCACCAACTTGACGAATCGCGCGCGATGACTTCAGCTGCGACTAACTTAAACATCGAGCGCTCGCGATAATTGAGGGCGTGGCGCAGACGATTCACTTCGTGCTCAACATCGCGCAAGCCCTTGTTAGTGGCGCGCAGCTCTCGATTTTCGACGTTTAAGGCAGCGTTCTCGTGCTCCAATTCGTCGAGCGACTTTAACCCTGACCGCACCGAGGTAATCTGCTTTTTGATTCCAGACCCACCGGTCAAAAACGGCGCCAGCAGCCGATATACACCAGCCTTGAAGTTCTGCGTAGTTTCCGGACCGAAACTGAGGAAATATCCCAGAATGGCACCGAAAATCAGCAGCGCGATGATATTTGTGCGGCTCATTGGGTTTGCCGATTGCCGATTGGCCACTCGACAACTCACCGGCAGGCGCCTAACGAGCTTTCCGGTTTCCGCTTTCCGGTGTCCGCCATTATTGGCGCCACTGGCGATCGGCTGAGGCCACCTGACGCAAAAACTTAAGTTCATTGAGGCATTTGCCTGTGCCCTCCGCCACTGCACTGAGTGGATCTTCCGCTACATGGACAGGCAACCCGGTTTCCTCACTTAAAAGCTTGTCAAGGCCGCGCAGCAAGGCGCCACCGCCTGCCAGCACAAGCCCGCGATCAACCAAGTCCGCGGAAAGCTCGGGCGGACAACGCTCAAGGGTGATGCGCACCGAATCGACAATCGTCGAAATCGGTTCGAGCAAAGCTTCGCGCACTTCTTGAGACGTGATCATCAGTGTTTTGGGCAGACCAGCGACCAGATCGCGCCCTTTAACTTCCACGCTCGTTTCCTTCTCACTCGGGTACGCCGAGCCGATTTTGATTTTGATTTCCTCGGCGGTGCGCTCGCCAACCATCAAATTGTAGGCGCGCTTCATGTATTGCACGATCGCCTCGTCCAACTCATCGCCAGCCACGCGGACGCTTCGACTAAACACAATGCCGGAAAGCGAAATGATCGCGACCTCGGTCGTTCCGCCGCCGATATCGATGATCATGTTACCTGCGGGATCCTGCACCGGAAGTCCCACGCCGATCGCCGCCGCCATCGGTTCCTCGATCAAATACACTTCACGCGCGCCTGCATGCGTAGCTGATTCACGCACTGCGCGCTT
>QHQV01000304.1:0-11622 GCA_003219945.1 Verrucomicrobiota bacterium
GTTTAGATTTAACCAGTCCACGCCCTGCAGAAAGCTGCGCTGCCTGTCCGGCCGCGGATATTCCGGCCTCGGCAACAAGCTACGAGTGCGCATCAGTACGCGGCAAACAGCCCTTGGTTATTCTTTGGCGATCTTACCGCCCCAGCCCAAAATTTTTGCTTTTGAGCCGGCGGCTTCCGCTTCCTTGATGTTGCCGGCGCGGTTGTAAAACAGCGAAAGACTTGTCCAGCCGATCTGGTCGTTAGGCCGCAATTCTACCGCTCTTCTCCCGGCTTCGATGGCTTCCTCGAAACGCCCCAGTTTCATCAAGGCCATCCCGAGCGCGTGCCAGCCGTCGAAAAAATTGGCATCAAGCTGCACGCACCGGCGGTACTTCTCGACCGCGCTGTCCAGATCGCCGATGGCAACGTCGCCGCTGGCGTCGTCAAAAATCTCGTCAGGCGTTGCCATTTATTGGTTCTCGCACAACGACCACAACGGTCATAAAGAAATACTCCACGAGCCTTTCAAAGCCACCACTATTCGTGTCCTTTGTGGACTTGTGTGAGCCCTAGCCTTTCTTAAATTCCAAGCCTGCTGCTTGCTGCCGGTCGCGCAACCATTCGACAAGGACGATGCGCTCCTTGTTCTGAAGGATTCTCTTTTCGAAAGCTGCTTTTTTGTCCGCGCCGCTCGTATCCGCGAGAGGCTCGCGTTTTTCCAAAATCGCGATAAGTCCATCTGTACCAGAAGGCACAAAATCGGTAACGTCGCCGGCATTTAGCAATGCCACCGAATCTTTAATCGCGAGAAGCTCAGGCGACTGTTTTTTCTGCTCGTTCCCTTCGGATTTTTCCGATTGCTCCTCGATCAATGAAAACGCCGGGAGCTTCTCAGGTTTCACGCCGGCTTTTTCTATGGCGGCATCAAGCGGTTGACCAGATTTTTTGGCTTCGCGGAGTTGTTGCACGAGCTCCGCGCCTTTCGTCGACATTAACTCGCGCGCCCGCGTCTTCTTTAGCGCGTCCACGATTTTCGGCTTGGCTTCTTCGAGCGTGAGGGGCCGCGCCTCGGTCTTGCCGGTCAGATTCAAAATATAAAATCCATCCGCTACCTGGACGGCATCGCTGTGCGGTTCCTGGGTGGACAGCTTGAAAGCCGCGGCGCCAAGCTTCGGATCGACTTTCAACTGCGGATCAGGTTCGGCCGCAGTGAATTCGCCGGTCTCGTGCACTGGCAGTTGAAATTTCGCTGCCGCCTGCTTGAAGTCCGCGCTCTTTTCCAGCAACGCCTGCGTGAAGTCGGTCGCGCGATCGGCCAGTTTCTGTAACGCCTCGATCCGTTCTCTGCCCGCCAACTTCTTCTCCTCCTCATTCAGCGTCAGTTGAACGAACTCGACCTTGCGTTTCTCGTCAGTTTTTAGCTCCGCTTTGTGCGCATCGTAATACTTCTGCACATCTTCGTCCATAATTTTGATATCTTTGTCGAAATCGGCGGCGCGAAACCGAATGACGCTGACATAAAGTTTGTCGTAACCGCGCTGAAAATTTTCATCCAACTCGCTCTTGGGAAGCGAAACGCCGGCGGCCAGAAGCTTTCGGATTTCGTTCAGGGAAATTTGGTCGTGCACCAGTTGTTCGATGTGGTCTTCAGTCAGACCGAGCGGCGCCAGGCCGTTCTGCACAAGATCATTGAACTTATTGATATCGAAGCCTGAATCGCCCTGGAAAGCCGGCAGCTTTCGCACGACATCGGCAACCTCCGAAGCACTCGGGCGTAATCCCAGCCGTTCCGCCTCGTGCCTCAGGACAAGCAGGCTAACGATGAATTGGACGGCGGCCTGATTTTGGTTTGACCCGGCCCCTGCTGTCAGTGTTCCCACAAAATCACCCACAAAATCAGACATCCCAAGGGCCTGCGCCAGACTAAGAATGCGTGCAAATTGTTGCGCTTCCAGCATCGAAACATTCCGATCATAGATGCGAGCAAATTGGTCCCTGCCTATCGCACCGTAATCCGGGCGTTGCACGAAATAGAAAATGAACGGAATTGCCAAGATCGCGATCACGATCATGAGCCAGTCCCGGTGCCTGCGCAGTAACTTCATCATAAGGCCCGGAAATTAGCGAAAGCGAAGCTTAGTCGCAAATCTGTGCTCAAGGAAAAAACGGCTACCCAGCCATCAAAGCCAAAACGACAGCCGCCCAAGGCAGTCGCTCCTTGGAGTGTGATGCGTCCAACTGGGTCCGATTACAACGCTGCTGCAGCTTCCTGAATGATCTCCCACCCCTTGCGCAGATGCTCTTCTGTGGTGAGCACATTCCCGAGACCGATCCTGACTACTGTTCGTCCGCGCAACTTTGTCTGCGTGAGGTATGCGCGCCCTGACGCGTTGATTCGCTCTACAATATCGCTGTTCAATTGGCCCACTTCGACTTCGTTAGGCCATTCGCCATGGCAGGGCGCGACCGCCGGGCGCGCCGAGGAAGATGGACGGCCCGGCGGTCCGTCCCTACCAACAAAACGAAAACACACTACCCCCATGCTGGGTTGCGTGGATAATTCGAAGCGACCGTCGGTTTTGATCCAATCGGCGAGCAGATTCGCCAGACGAATTTGTTCGCGCAGGCGAGCAACAACTCCGGCCCGGCCTAACGAGCGCCAGATCACCCACGCTTTTAGCGCGCACCTTCGGCCGAGCTGGATACCGTAGTCCATGTAGTTTTTCTCCGCCTCGACCGTGTCCCCACGCAGATATTCCGGCACAAGGCTGAACACGCGCCGTAATCGTGCGAGGTCGCGCATATAAAGCACGCTGAAATCGAGAGGCACAAAGAGTGTTTTGTGCGGGTTGATCACGATCGAATCCGCCAGCTCCCATCCTTTCCTAATCCATTCGTACTCCGGAAGCATCGCGAACCCGCCACCGTAAGCAGCGTCTATGTGCAGCCAGATTTTTGCTTCGCGGCAAACATTACCGATGTCGCGAACGGGATCAACGCTTGCAGTCGAAGTCGTCCCCACCGTAGCGACGACCGCCATTGGCTGAAGACCATTCTGCTGATCTGCTGCGATACTCCGGCCTAACGAATTTACGTCGATTCGGAATTGATCGTCGCTTGGAATGCGGATGACATTTTCTTCACCCAGCCCCAGCGCGATGCCCGCTTTCTCAGCCGAGCTGTGGGCTTGGTCGGAGGTGTAAATGCGAAGTCGCGGCAAATCGCGATCGGTGAGTCCAAGTTTTCTCGTCGCTGGCGCCGCTTCTTCACGTGCGACCGCAAGCGCGTGCATGATGCCAACCGATGCTGTGTCGTAAATGACGCCCTCGAATTCGTCGGACAAACCAATCCATTGCCGTAGCCAGTCCACCACGACTATTTCAAGCTCGGTGGCAGCAGGACACGTGCGCCACGTCATCGCGTTCACGTTTAGCGGCGCGGTTAGAATTTCGCCCAGAATTCCCGGCGCGGTGCTAGTCCAGCCGAAGTAACCGAGAAACATCGGGTGACTCCAGTGCACCATGCCCGGGACAATGATGTGATCGACGTCGGCGAGAATTTTCTCGAACGGCTCGCCTTCCTCTGGTGCGTGCTTCGGGAGCCGCGCGCGAATAGCGCCGGGTTTGTCGTCAGGCGCAACGCGCAGTTGTTCGATATTTTCGCGGAAATCTGCAATCCAATCCGCGAGTTCATGCAACTGTTTGCGGAATTCCTCTGGCGGCGTGTCACCGAATTGGCTTAACTTACTTCGCGATTCTTCGTCTCGCTCCTGCATGGTATCTGCTCTCATTAACACCCCGCTTTAGCGGGTGGCAAGCGCACAGCCAAGTCTTCGAATTGCTTCAGCGGTTTGCCATGGCATAGAACCGCTAAAGCGGTTCGAGCATTTGTTACATCTATATGCACCCGTCTGAAGCCAGCTGTTAATGGAAGGACGAGCGCTTTAAAATGCAAAACCGAAACTGAAGTGGAACGCGCCGAAATCTTCGAACTCGCGCGGGTCAGGATTCACACCGTAGTCGAGGCGAATTGGGCCGACCGGCAGCTTGTAACGCAGACCCCCACCAATCGCGTAGCGTATGTCGCTCAGCCCAATGTCCTCGGACGTCGGCAACAGGTTGCCGGCGTCAGTAAATACGGCGCCCTGCAGTTCACCGAAAATTGGGAATGTATATTCAACATTGAAGACGGTAAAAAATTCTCCGCCGACCGGATGACCGTGATTATCGTGCGGGCCGAGTTCGCGCTCGCCGAAGCTACGTACCGTTGTGGCTCCGCCGTTAAAAAACCGTTCGTCGATGGGAATCGCAGTTGCCTCGTCGGAGCCGCTGTCGGTGAGCGAATGAATAATGCCGCTACGTGCACCGAACGCGATTGACGATTGGCGAAACCAACGCTGAAAAGGGGTACCGGCGGGTTGATCTTCAACGACACCCGGCGTGAGCGGTTTGGGTCCAAATGGAAGATAGTAACCAACTCGCATGGTGCCGCGGATAAATTCGATATCACTTCCCAATGCGCTCGAAGCGACATCAAGGGTGTTACCGACGAGAAATCCGCGCGGGTTCACGTACGGGCTCTCACGGAAATCAAGTGTGTTAGTGAGCCCGATCGTGTCTACCTGGTAATTGTCTGGTCCAAGGAGAAAACTCGGCCTTATCTGTGAGTCGGTGATGTCTACACGACGCGCCGAAAAAGTTAGGGACGCCTCGTCGTATTTGGTGATTTTGCGACTGAGCTCAAATCGTCCACCCAATTCAAATTTTGTGTATCCATCGTAATCAAACGTCAGAGCGAATACGCGCGCTGTGAAAACAAAATCTGTGTCAAAGAAAAACGGGTCCTCATATAAAATTTCACCTCGATAGCTGCGTTGAGAGACCTCGATGGTTGCGGTGAGCGGACGGCCGTAGCCAAACAGATCGCGATCGCCGACTTGCACACCGGCGAGTGCACCTTCGTAAGTATCGAACCCGCCCCAAAAACCAAATTCCTTGCTTTTGGCCTCCTCTGCCGCGATGTCGAGCCTCAACAAATGTCCATCGACCGGGACCGGTTTGATCTGAAGCACATTGAACTGGCCAGTCTTCATGAGCGTCCGAAATCGCTCATCTAGAGCATCAGGACTGTACGTTTTGCCCTCTAACCTGGTGAAACGTTTCGCCACAAAACTGGGATGAAGCCGACGCAATCCGGTAACAGTCACACCATCGAATTGATAAACGGCCCCCGGCGAAACCACGATGTGCACTGGAACGCGACCATTCACTGCCTCGTCCGGTGCGCCATCGGCCGCTACTTTGACATCGTAATAACCGCGCGCCTTGAAATATGCTTCGAGACGACGTGGAATGTCGTCGACCCGAACATCAGTGTAAGGGCGTTGGAGGAGATCGGATATTTGGCCGCGGAGCGCCTCCGCACCATAAACCGTCTGACCGCTAAACGTGATGTTTCCAAAAAAATATTGTCGGCCTTCGTGAATCGGAACGACGACCTCGACGTCACTGCTGTCAGCCAGAAATTTGTCACGTGGAGGATCGACTACGGCGTTCAGAAAACCTTCCGCAACATAGAACCGCTGCACCAGATGCGTGCCCTCCTCCAGATCTGAGGCTACAAAGGGCAGCCTTTTTTCCATGCGTGAATATCGCTCCCGTGTCGGACCCACTATGTATTCGAACAGTTTGTCCGCCGGCTCATGCGCGTTTCCATCGAAGATTACCTGGCTTAGCAGAAAACGCGGACCTTCGTTGATGTTCAGACGCAATCGGACCCCCGATTCAATCACGTAGTGCACGTCCACTTTCGCGTAGCCGTGTTTCCTGTAAAAAACTTCGAGAAAAAACGCGAGATCGTCCGCGCGTGCGGGGCTCAATCCAAAATCTTCGATCGTAGTGATCTCCTCTTTGAGAGCGACGCGGAGTTCGTTTTCCTTGAATGCTTGCTCGCCGCGAAATTCAATGATGCTGGTCTGCTTGGCGCGCTTTTCCTGCTTCTTCACGACCGCACGCCGCGCCTTCTGTTGATCTTCTGGTCGCACGACATCGACGCTCTGCGCTGCGATTTCTAAAGCCAGGGCCACGGTGCCGAGCAAGAAGAGGATTCCGTATCGCATGTCAGCGAAAACGAATCAGATATTTTAGCTTCCCTCGAAAATCGCCATGAACACCGACGTCACCGGTGAGCACAAGCTGATCGGTGAGCTTGAACCGTACAGTTGCTTGCTGTTGACCAGTGCGGGGATCGACCGTTCCCAAATCCAAATCCAGCCGATTGAATACCGTGTTGCTGTCGGTCGGCTCCCCTTTTTTGACGATTTTGCGGTACAGCTGTTGCACCAACAGCATGGCCGCCCGCCCCGCGAGAACGTTTCCAGTCGAGAGTTCCCGTCGCGTCGCTCCGGTGGCGATCAACGAAATGATTTCCTCCTGCGGCAGAGGCGGTTCACTAGTGAAAATCGCCTGTGGTGAAAGCAGAGTTCCGTAAACATAAACGCGCACAGTGTAATCGCGGATCACGGAGGTGCCTTGCAGATCGATTGTCGGATTCGTCGAATCGCTCGGATTGAAAGTAAGCGACCCGCGCGAAACGCTGAGCCGGCTGAAAGGCAATGTCGCTTCGACATTTTGCATCTGCACCACACCTTGCAAACCCGGCTGAAGCCCCGTGCCAATTAGTTTCAGATCAGTCGTCGCTTCGCCGGTGGCCAGGTTACCGCGAATCAGCACCGGATCTTTCGTTTTGATCGTGACATCAAATTTCCAGTCGCGGAACGGAGGGGACGGCAGAGAAAAAAATTCAGGACGTTCGGCAGGCGGCTGCGGCGCCGGTCTGCCGGGCAGGCCAATTGGGATAAGATCAATGTTCTTCAGAAATCGGGTGTTTGTCAGTGCGACATTGCCGCTGACTGTCGCCGCCGCTAATGGTCCCGTTATCCTCACATCAGCATCGGCGCGCGCGGTGAGCGTATCGTTTCGCGCAACCAGCACGCTTTGAGCTCTCATTTGCAAATCGAGAATCGGTTCGGTCAGTTTGGCGAAAGTAACTCGACCGCTCATGTTAAACGGCCCACCAGCCAAATCTCCTGCGAAGCGATCGAGAGTGAGCGCGTTGTCCCTGAAAGTGCACCGCACATTAAACTCTCTCAGCGCGGGAAGAGTCGCGTTCGTAAAACGGGCGACGTTTACCGTCATATCTCCTGCTCCACTCAAGACCGGATGACCAAACGTTCCGCTCACATCCACGTCGAGTCCGAGGTCGCCATCCAACTGCTGGAGGTCCGGAACCAATTGACGAACGAAATTCACGGAACTGCGCGGCAGTCGAGCCTTGGCGGTAATTGGCGTGTCGTCTGGAAATCCTCGAGCCTGGACAATTTTCGGTACGTCGAATGGCATGCTGGCGGTTATTTCCAACGGCTGAATCCGCGGCTGTTGCAGCTTGCCTGAAGCTGTTAGCCGATTCTGCGCGGTCTGCGCGCTCAGCTCAAATGTCGCCGGTTCCATTTTCTGCCACTGTTCGTTTCGCAAATCCCGCACCTGCACGTTGAGCCGCGTCTTCAAATCTGCGATTGTGCCGTCACCCTCGAGCCTCGCATTCACGACGCCCGAGATTGTCGATTGTATTCCGAGATCGTGCGCCAGCCTCTTTAGGTCAAGATTCTCAAACTGCACGATCACCGACACATTGCCGGAAGACGGAATCACTGCGGATTTTGTCCCGAGATTTCGCCATACAAATGGAAGCGAGACATAGCCGTACGCGAAATTCGTGCGTTGTTGCTGTGCGACGGCTTCTCCGGGCGCGCCCTCGCGGCCGGGCCGCCGCGGTTGCGGGGCGGCAATCTGGTTCAGCTGGATCGTGTCTATCTCCAGCGTGTCGTCCTTCGTCCGGGCGGTCGCATTGAAATCCATGTTGGTCGTCGCGAAAAAAATCACCGGCACATCAAGACCGTCAGGCGAGTACGACGCGTCGATGTTCGCCTGGAGCCCTTGCAAATTCCCGTAGCGCGCTTTTTCAAGAATGAACTTGAGGTTGCCGGCATTTTTAAATGCCTGCGCATTGCCGCTGCCCTCCCAATCCAATTTGAACGAGCCTGCCAGTTGGCTCTGGTTGCCGAACGCGCGCAAGAGCGGCTGGAGCACGGCGAGATTCGACACGCTCGCGGACGCCTTGGCGCTGTAGTGCTGAGGCGGCTGCAAGTTGAATGTCCCGGTTGCGTTGACGTAATCGGTGTTGTTCAGAGTCGCGCTGCACTCATCGAGATGGATCACGTTGTTTGCGATCGATGACTGGACGCTCAGGCGTTGCGCAACCAAGTCTCGCATTTTCAAATTCGATCCTGAGAGTGATACCTGGCCGTCGACGATTCCTTGTTTGCGCTCGATGTGACCCGTCATTTGCAATGGACCACTGATTGTGTTCGGAGAATTGGCCACCCAAAAATCCCCGGTCTCGGAACCGTTCAACGCAATATCCAATTGCACTGGTTGCGAAGCCGCGTTGGCTAGGTTCTCCGGGAGCTGGTAACGACCGCGAATGCTTAGCTCATTTTGATTGCGCCGCAGAGTAACCAGATCGAGACCGAGTATGTCATCGGTTCCGTTCATCGATCCCTTCACTGAATCGACGATGTAATCGCGATAACGTATGCCGGTGAGGGTGAACTCCATTGCCGTGCGAAGATCCGCGAACCAGGGTCTGTTGGTATCCGCGCGCCCTACCTTTTTGGACGCGCGCAAAGTGGCGTTCACGTTGTCAACGATCCCATCTGAAAAACCGACCGACTCGCCTGTGACGTCAAGTGTTGCCTGCACATTTGCATCAACGATGTCGATCTTTCCGTTGAACTGAACTGAGCCGGTCAAGCCAACAGGGACTCCTGCTGTCAGTTTCTCCAGATCACGAGCCTTGCCGGCGATTTGTAGACTCGATGGTGTCCGGCCAAAATCTTCGAATGTTGCCGGCAAATCGATTGTCCCGTTCAGATGAAATTCATTCTGATTCTGAACAATATCGGCTGACTGTAACGTCGCTCTCCCCTGCTCGGCGGAAATTTCAACAGCGCCCCTTTCGAAATTCATCGCGGGCACATGCGCATCGTTGACCTGCAATGACATCGTGCCACTCCAGGTACGCGGCGAGTCGATCACGCCTGTGCCAGCCAGAGTGAGCCGCTCAATTTCGCCGGAAAAATAATTTCCCGGAAGCAAAAGGAACTTGTTCAGCGATTCCGCCGCAATTTTCTCTGCAGACACGTTAAGCATCGCGTTCAGTGAAGGACCGGCTTCATTCAACGTAGCCGAGACAGACACCTGGCCGCCGCCCACCGCGCCATCGAGCTTAACCGCGAGAGCTTTCGAATCGATGCGCGACGCATCGATGTTCAGAAGCCGGATCTGTTCCTGATCACTGAGAGCAAGATCACGCAGGACGAAGCTTTTGTTCGCGTAGGAAGTCTGCCCCGAAATCTTGGACCAACTGTCGCCTGGCGGTAGTTGCAGTCTTCCGATTCGCAGCTCGCCCGGAGCACGCGGATTTAAATCAAGATCCGCATGTTCAACGACAAAATCGTTCGGCCTCTCTCTAATAATGAGCGTCGCGTCTGCCAATCGAATCCGTTCGGGAAACGGGTCAGGCAGTGTTGTTTTGTGCTTCGGGCGCGGTTTGGGCGGCGGCGCTCGTGCCGGATCGAGCACCATCTGTGCGCCGCGCAGCTCAACGCTCTGCAACAGATGCGAAACCCCATGGCGCGCGAATCCGAGCAAGCTATAATCGACATACAACGAATCCACGTCGACGGACTCGATCGCTGATGGCCCGGTCGGCATAGCGTGAAGATTTCGGACCGTCACATAGCTGAAAAGATTGCCTTCGAGACGGAAATCCATCTTCAGGTTCTCTTTGCTGGCATACCGAAGCGCGACCTGCCGGACGATGGCCAACAAAATTGGCCGATGAAAAATGATCAGGAGCCCCACGCATGCCGCGAGGCCAATCATCACCCGCCATCGCCACAGGTGCCGGTGACGCCGGCTCTTTGACTGATCGTCATCGGCCACAGGGCGATTCTATTGCCCCTCCGCCCTAGAGGAAAGGGCAAATGGGGCGTAGCCGGTGCGTGGCCTAGATACTCCGGCATTGCGTATCACGAGCTCTCGCGTGACGCTTCCGCCGGAATTTGTAGGGCGTCTGTGTCAGACGCCAACTAAAGGCGGGGTTTCA
Organism: Verrucomicrobiota bacterium; assembly: GCA_003219945.1. Taxonomy (GTDB): domain Bacteria; phylum Verrucomicrobiota; class Verrucomicrobiia; order Chthoniobacterales; family UBA10450; genus Udaeobacter. The sequence goes on from QHQV01000304.1 coordinate 10,209, forward strand.
CAGACACGCCCTACAATTTGCGAAGCAATGAACCCAGACAAGCTTTTCGACTATCTCGAAGGCCGATTGTCGTCGACAGAGCGCGCCGTCTTGGAGGAGCGATTGATGTCGGACAAGCAATTGCAACGCGAATTCGCTGTGGCACGACAGATTCATGCCGGAATGCGCGGCGAATCTCGCGAGGTTGTATTACCAGCGCCCCCCGAAATTCCACAGCAAGGGGGTCGCAAAATGGCGATACGGATAGGCGTTGCATTCATGGTTCTCATGTTTGTAAACGTCGGCATCGGTCTCTGGTTCATCTTCAGACACGAAAGTAAAAATCCGAATCGGCCGCTGCTTGAGGCTCAGATGCGGGAGCAGATCGCAAAATCCATTGAGCGCGCGGCGGCGCTCACGCCGGCGCCAAATGCGTTGGGTGTAACCGAAATCACGATTCCGGCCGAAACCGGCAAACTTGATGTCGTCGCTAATGAAGTGGTCGCAATTGTTTCCGAATTTGGAGGATCTGCCACAAAAGGTGTTCCCGATGCGGGTCGCGTCAGCATTCTTGTCGATCTCACAGCAAATCGGGAACCTGAATTTCGCGCTGCGGTCGCGGCGATCGGCGGCAATACGCCGAGGTCGACGCCCCCGGCTACAGCAACAGCGCCGGCTATAGCAGAAAAGAAGAGCTTTGTCGTGCAGATCGTGGAGCCAACGCCAAGGTAGCGCATGCGTCCGCTTGCGATGTGTCCTACGCAACCCAGAGGCTCGCGCTACACTAGCCCTGTGATTGCGGTGACGTTCGCCTTGCCGGCCGAGAGCTCGGAATTTTTGCGCCGGCTCGGAAATAGATCTCGTACTGATCGAAATGGCATTAGCATCGTTCGCGGTACGATTGGCGATCATTCAATCGAAGTCATTCATACCGGCGTCGGTGAAAACATCTGCAGAGAACGCATCGCAAGGTTTCTCGAAAATCAGCAGTTCGATCTTTTAATCAGCGCTGGATTTGCAGGGTCACTCAATGATGAACTGCAGGTGAACGACCTTTTAGTTGCGAAAAATTTCTCGACAGTAGACCTGAAACACGCGCAGTCATCGCTTCCAAACGTGTCGATTTATGCGGTCAACATGGTGACGGTGCCTGCCTTGATCGATTCCAGCGAGGAGCGAGAGAGAATAGCGCGCGAATCGGGAGCCTCTGCGGTCGACATGGAAACAGAATTCATTGCGCGCGCTTGCGTGGCCCACGGCGTTCCGCTGCTGGCGCTACGCGTCACCACAGACACTCCAAGCCAACCATTCCCTGCTCCGCCGAGCGTCTTGTTTGATATCCAACAGCAGCGAACTGATATGGCCGTGCTCGCCAAGTTTTTCCTCGCGCATCCGACGCGCTTGCCGGGCCTCATTCAGTTCGGAAGGACAATCG
>QHQV01000304.1:11652-13783 GCA_003219945.1 Verrucomicrobiota bacterium
TGTGCGAGGCATTGAGGTAGGTAGCGGCCATTGAGCTCAATGGCCAAGGAGGTTCGGGTGAACCGCCCCTACCAAACGTTGCGAGTATTAATAGGCGTTTCACATAAACGCCTCTACAACTCGCTACTTCACTGCCAGCCGCTACACTTTCGCCGGTTCGATGTGCACCAGCACGTCGGCCACGCGGGAGTCACTTCGCTGGATCGCGGACTTTACTCCATGCGCGATTTGGTGGCCCTCATGTACGGAAATGTTTCCGTCCACGCCAACGTGTAAATCGACGTAATAATCCAAGCCCATCTTACGGGCGCGACATTTTTCCACCTCGACGACACCAGGAACTGAGATGGCAACGGCTCGAATGGTCCTGACAATTTTTCCGCCAGGCGCCGTGTCCATGATTTCATGGAACGCCGGGAGTAAAAGCCTGATCCCGTTTGCGGCGATCACTGCGCAGGCGAACAGTGCTGCCCAGTCATCCGCGCTATACCAAGCTTCGCCACCGAGAAGTGCAGCCGAGATTCCGACGAACGCAGCAGTAGAAGTCAGCGCATCACTGCGATGATGCCATGCGTCCGTTTGGACCGCGGTGCTCTCAGTGCGTCGACCGAGGCGATTGACGTACCGAAAAAGAATTTCTTTGACGGCGATAACCACAATGAGAATGGCGAGCGTGAATGGCGCCGGCCCGTGATGCGGCGTCAGAATTTCGCGAACGCTTTCGACAGCGAGGCCAGTCGCGGCAGCGAGCACGCCAAGTGCGACGGCGATCGCGGCGATTGGTTCGGCTTTGCCGTGACCGTACGGATGGGTTTCGTCCGGAGGTCTCGCCGCAACGGTTAATCCGCCCCAGATCACAATCGAGCCGCCTATGTCCAGTGCGGACTCGATTCCGTCGGCGATCAGCACGTAAGCATGGCCGATAACGCCGGCCACTATTTTAACCGAGGCAAGCACGACATTGATGAGCAGGCCAAGCAATGCAATACGCGCGGCGGTTTGCAGAATCTTGTTAGAGGCATGAGCTTGCGCTGGCATTGATGAGCAAAAGTATTAGCGCTGCGGTTTACGAAACGCACGGAAATCCCGCTGACGTATTGCGAGTCGAGTTGCGCCCCTGGCCGACGCCGGCCGTGGACGAAGCTGTGGTGAAAATGTCCGCCGCGCCGATCAATCCGGCGGACCTAAATCAGATCGAAGGAAAGTATCCGGTGCGCCCGGAGCTGCCTGCTACGCCGGGATTCGAAGGGGCCGGCATCGTTGTTGAGTTAGGCTCGGGCGTGAAGAACCTAACGAGCGGCGCGCTTGTGATCCTGCCGCATAACGTCGGCACATGGCGGGATGCCGTCGTGGTGAAAGCTGAAGAGCTGGTCGTCGTACCTGAGGGAATCGAGCCCGTTCAGGCAGCAATGTTAAAAATTAATCCCCTGACCGCCTGGCGATTGCTGCATGACTATGTCGATTTGCAGAAAGGCGATTGGCTGATTCAGAACGCAGCGAATTCGGCGGCTGGTCGCGACGTGATTCAAATCGCGCACGAGCTCGGGTACAAAACGGTGAACGTTGTTCGACGCGCTGAATTAGTCGATGAATTGCGCGCCGAAGGCGGTGATGTCGTGCTGGTCGATGGCGACAGTCTTCGCAAAGAAGTAAAGAGCACGACCGGCGGCGCGTCTATTCGTTTGGGACTAAACTCCGTCGGCGGCGATAGCGCGCTGCGCCTGGCAAATTGTCTTGCGCCTGGCGGTACGCTCGTGAGCTTTGGCGCAATGAGCTTGCAGCCATTGAAAATTCCGACCGGACTTCTCATTTTCAAAGACCTGCGATTTCGCGGCATCTGGATCAACAAATGGTACGACAAGGCCACTCGGTCTGAGCGCATGAAGGCGTTTCGACCGCTTTTCGACATGGCCCAGCGCGGTCTGCTCAAAACAAGAATCGAAAAAGCTTATCCACTTAGCGATGTCAAAGCCGCAGTCGCACATGCCGCGCAAAGCAAACGCAGCGGCAAAATCATTTTTGAATTTGAGTAAATTTGTAAGCTAGGGCATTACAGCTCTGAAGTTTTTAGCGCGCCAAGGGCGCAACGATCATTGAAAGCCTGGGGCAATGCCCCAGGATTGCGCGAATG
>QHQV01000305.1 GCA_003219945.1 Verrucomicrobiota bacterium
CCGGGCGATTTGCGCGGGGTCGGAAAAGTGACGTTCCCGATAACGTGCGCGCCTGATGTGCAATCTGATTTCGCTCGTGGCCTGGCGTTGCTCCACTCGTTTTTCTACGAAGAGGCGCGACGTGTTTTTACTTCAGTAGCCGAACGCGACCCGAAATGCGCGATGGCGCAATGGGGAATCGCCATGACTTGGTGGCATCCGATTTGGACGCCGCCTACTCCCGACGAAATGCGCGCAGGCACCGCTGCCATCGAAAAGGCGATGTCGATGAATGCCGGTTCGGATCGCGAACGCGGCTTCATCACCGCGCTAAACACCTACTATAATACGCCCGATGGTTCCGCCGCAGCTC
>QHQV01000379.1 GCA_003219945.1 Verrucomicrobiota bacterium
ATTCCCTAACAATCCAAGTCACCCGTGGTCCCGCCATACTTCCGCAGTCTTCTGAGCAAGTCGGCAATACGCGTTTAGGCGTTTTTAGGAAGAGGGATAACAAATCCGTCAACGTAATGAGCCATGAGAGATTCTCCGGCTGGGTCGTGTTATGCGTTCGCTAACTGGACCTCAGTCTTAAGTTCGCTCGCGAGCGGACATTCGGCGGCCACGGGCCTCACTTCCACCTGCACGCCGAAGGGCAATCCGGGGCATTCCCGCGCGATCGCCACTGCATCATCGAAGCTGGCTACGTCGAGCAGAAAATAGCCGCCGATCGCTTCCTTTGATTCCGCAAATGGGCCGTCCGACACCACTCGGTTTTTGCCCGATATGATTTTGCCTGCCGGTTCGAGCGGGTTCCCGGCGATGGCTTTGCCTTCATCCGTCAGCCGCCTGAACCAGGCCATCCATTGATCTGTTACTTTTTGTTTTTCCTCGGGCGAAAGGCTCTTAGTCCAATCGTTTCCGCGAAACAGCAGCATGTATCCATTCTGATTTTGTGTGTTCATATTCTGTAGTTGATGGTTGAGAGTTAACTGTTGTTAAGTTTAAACATTTACAAGCTGTTCTTCTCGCGCCAACTCACGCGCGCGGATGTCGAGGGGACATTCTTCAGCCACCGGCCGCACTTCGATTGAACCGCCATAAGCAAGGCCCGGGCTGCTCTGCGCAATGGCAATGGCTTCTTCGATCGTTTCCACATTCAACACCAGATATCCGCCGATGGCTTCTTTGGATTCAGCGAAAGGTCCGTCCATAACGAACCGTCCGTTTTGACCAGAAACAGTCACGCCAGTGCGTTCCAGTGCACGGCCGGGTTTGGCTTTGCCCTGCGCAGTCAATCTTTCAAACCAGGCTTTGTTCTGGTTGATGAGTTTCTGCAGCTCTTCCTGTGAGAGCGTCTTGTACCATTCGCTGCTTCGATACAACAGCATGTATCCATTACGATCTTGTGTATTCATTTCATTTTAATTGGTAATTGATTCCGTTAATTTTTTATCAGTTTCAAAACTACGACGAACGAGCAACCCAGTTTGGGACAAATTATTTTTCAGGCTGCCGCCGGGTCGCTCTCCCAAAGTCCAAAGGCGTTGCCCTCGGTATCCTGGCAGACGGCGAAATAACCCATCTGCGGCACGGCCGTTTTAGCCATGCAGATTTTTCCACCGAGTTTCGAAATTTTATCAGCGAACTTGTCGACAGAATCCACACTGACGTAGTTGACGACTGGCTCTTGCGGATGTTTACGCCTCTTCATCGCGCCGTCCGGACTATCGTCTGCGCCGCCGGTATCGATGTGCCAGTAATCGCCGTTACCGGGAAATGGATTGATTTTCCAGCCAAACAGATTGCTGTAAAACGCCTTGGCGCGTTCTGGATTGTCGGCTGGGATTTCAAACCAAGTGATGCTTGCATCTTGTTTCTTCTCTGACTTGCTCATGTTTGCCTTTCAGTTGATGTGCGATGTTTGAAGATAGGACGAATAAGCGCTCAGGTTTAGGACATTAATCCAGAAAACTTCCCAAAATTTCAGTTAAGGCTGCACCTCGTCAGGTCAGTGACCTGAACCACCGTAGCCGAGGGCAACGCCCTCGGTGATTGGATCGACAAAATTTCGCCCTGTAGGGGCAATCCAGATTATGCAACGATGTGCCGTTTATGCCGCAATCGTTACACATCTTAAGCGCTCACATCATTTTTTCGACCAAAGAGCGCCAACCGTGGTTAACGCCGAAGATCCGCGACCGAGTATGGGCTTATCAATCACGGATTCTGCAAAACCTCCAATGTAATTCAATCACCATTGGCGGTGTCGCTGATCACGTTCACGTCTTGTGTAATCTCACGAAAAAAATTTCCAACGGCTAAGGTCGTTGAGATTCTCAAGAAGGATTCGTCCAAATTCATCAAGACATTGGGCGTCCCCAATTTTCATTGGCAAGATGGCTACGGACTTTTTGGTGTGAGTCCCTCTAATCTTGAGGCCGTGCGGAAATACATTCTCGATCCGGAGGAACATCACAAAAAAGAAACGTTCCAAGACGAATATCTGCGCATTTTGAAAAGACGATCCGAGGGGGTGCGCTCGGCTACGATGGCTCAGGCCGTTGGCCTGCCTTCGGAAATTGGTTCACACTGCTGTACTCGTTTCAAAAGGAATGCTCGCTCCGATTTCGTTTCCGCGAGTTCAAATGCTTTACGGAATTGTTCGGCCGCGGCTTCACGATTGTTCAGTCGCATCTCAAGCTCGCCGATCACCGAATAGAACAAGTAATAGGACGCTAATTTTTCGCGCTCTCTTATG
>QHQV01000306.1 GCA_003219945.1 Verrucomicrobiota bacterium
TCCCAAACGAATGGGCGATCAAGCATCGCGCGGACGCCTGCGCCGTGACGCAGCGGCCGTTTGTTGCCGGCGAACATTTTTACACACTTCTGTATCACGGCGCCGATGGGTACCGGCGCGAGGATTTGAGTGAACAAGCGTGGCAAAACCGGAATGAAAATATTCGGCCTTTTTCATTTTGGAAATCGCGTTACGAGCCGTTGACGTCGAAACCGACCGAACCCGTGCCTAAGGAAAGTGCAGAGCAACTCTTTCGGCGTTTGATGGCGTCGGATTCACCGCCTGCAAACGCCTGCTACGTCCTGGCGGCCATGCTCGAGCGAAAACGTGTTTTGAAACAAGTGAAAACCGAATCCCGCGACGGCGGGAGACGCGTTCTCATGTATGAACAAGGTTCCACGGGCGACGTGTTCATCGTGCCTGACCCGCAATTGCGCCTGGACGAATTGGAAAATGTGCAAAACGAGGTGGGAGAGTTACTTCGCGGAGCCACAGAAAACGGATAATGTCTAAGCCAACTGCTGATGACCACAGAAACACCGACCATCAATTACAAGATCGGCAACGAGCGTCTGATCAGCGTGACCGAAAACGCGGCCCGCAAGTTAGCATCACTGCTTGAAGAAAAAGGCCAGCCAGAGGGGGCGCTGCGCCTCAAGGTGATCGGTGGCGGCTGCTCCGGTCTGCAATACGTAATGGATTTGGTCCAAGGCCCGATGGAGCGCGATATCCTTGTTCCGACTCAAAACGTGCGACTCGTTGTCGATCCAAAGAGCGCGCTATTCGTTAGCGGGTCAGTGCTCGATTACAGCGAAGATTTGCAAAAAGGCGGCTTCAAAGTGACGAACCCTAATGCCGTCGCTCACTGCTCGTGCGGCGAAAGCTTTGCTGTTTAAAACGTCAAACAGGCCCTACCGAACTAGACCTCCATTACCTCCGCTTCCTCTTCCTCTTACTCTCAGCTTTGTTTCCGAACGATTCGCCAGTAGAAGGCAGACTAAGAGGACGAGCTAGAGGAAGATTGAACTACACCTTCATGACCTCGGCTTCTTTATGCTTGAGATGGTCATCGACAGATTTGACGAAGCGGTCGGTGAGTTTTTGCACTTCGCCTTCCACATCGCGTAATTGATCCTCTGTCAAAGCACCCGACGTTTTGAGTTTCTTCGCTTCGTCCAGTGCGGTGCGCCGGTTGGAGCGGACACGCACCCGCGCTTCCTCAGCCATTTTGCCGAGCGCGCGCACGAGTTCCTTTCGACGTTCTTCTGAAAGCTCCGGAATCGGCAACCGAATGATCTTACCATCAACGGCAGGCGTGATCCCAATTTTGGATTCCTTGAGCGCTCTTTCGATGTCTTGCACAGTGCCGACATCGAAAGGCTGAACAACAAGCAAACGCGGCTCAGGCGTGGTGATCAAGGCGAGCTGTTTTAATTTCATGGCCGATCCGTACGCATGCACATCGACGTTTTCCACCAAACCAGGCGAGGCCTTTCCGGTGCGCACCGCGGCGAATTCGTGCACCATGTAATCGACGCTTTTCTCCATCGACATCTCAGCCTCGAGAAGAATGTCATCCGTGCTCATATCGGTGAATGTTTACTTTGCTGGAGCTTCATCGCAAACCAGAGTTCCAACGTTTCGCCCCAGCACCGCGTCGCGCAGGATGCCAGGCTTGTACATGTTGAATACAACGATCGGGATCTTGTTGTCCATGCAGAGACTGAACGCGGTCGAATCCATGATCTGGAGACGCTTGGTGAGCGCTTCGGTAAATGTGAGGCGGTCGTAACGGCGCGCGTCCGGAAACTTCTTCGGGTCGCAATCATAAACACCGTCGACCTTTGTGGCTTTGAGGATCACATCTGCCCGAATCTCACTGGCGCGTAGTGCTGCCGTTGTGTCCGTGGAAAAGTACGGGTTACCGGTGCCAGCCGCGAAAATAACAACTCTGCCCAGCTCCAGATGCCGAACGGCGCGGCCGAGGATGAACGGCTCGGCCACATTTTTCATCTCAATCGCAGTTTGAACACGGGCCTCGACGCCCATCTGTTCGAGTGTGCTGCGCAACGCGAGAGCGTTGATGACTGTGGCAAGCATTCCCATGTAATCCGCCGTGGTACGATCCATCCCGCGATCCGCCGCGGAAAGACCGCGCCAGATGTTGCCGCCGCCGATCACCACGGCCACTTCCACGCCCAGATCGCGCACCTCTTTCATCCGTTCGGCGATCTCGCGCACGACTGGTGGCGAGATATTGTCGCGCCCGCCGTGCTGCTGCATTGCTTCGCCGCTCAGCTTGAGCACGATGCGTTGGTAGACCGGGGCTTCTGGTTCCATGGCGGCGGGTGAACATCCAAACAGAAGATAGCCACGTTTGGAAAGCAAAATGCGTGCGATCGAACCACGTCAGTTGGTAGGGCGGGCAGTCCTCTGCACGCCGTCGATTCCAATTCACGGCGGCGCGCACGAAGTGGCGCGCCCTGCCCAAGTGTTTCGGGGTCGGAATCAATCTGCGGCGCCCGGGAGAGCGCCATGTCCGCGTAAGAATTCTGCGCCGCTCATTCGCCGTTTTCCTTCAAGCTGCACTTCGGCCAGGCAAAGTGCGCCTTTGCCAGCAGCCACGATCAGGTCTTTGTCGCTGCGCAAAATTTCTCCGGGTTGCCCAGTGAGGTCGACAACTGACGCGGAAAAGATTTTGAGATTTTGATCACCAACTTTCATGAACGCGCCGGGCCACGGATTGTAGGCGCGAATCTTTCTCTCAATCGCCGCGGCTGATTCGGACCAATCGATTTGGCCGTGTTCACGTTTTAGCTTTGGGGCATAAGTTGCGCGTGCGTTGTCCTGGCGAATGCGCGGCGCGCTCCCCGCCGCAATGAGTCGCAAAGATTCCAGCAACGCCTCTGGAGCAATCTGCGCCAGGCGATCATGCAATGATCCACCGGTGTCGTTCGGCAGGATTTCGACATTGCGCTGCAACAGGATATCGCCAGTGTCGAGTCCTTCGTCCATGTACATCACGGTGATGCCGGTCTCGAAATCGCCCGCCGCGATTGCAGCTTGAAGCGGCGCTGCGCCCCTCCAGCGCGGAAGAAGCGACGCGTGCACATTTAAACAGGCGAGACGTGGAATCTCAAGCACATCATGCGGCAGGATTTGGCCGTAGGCCACCACGACAATTGCGTCTGGAGTACGGCTGCGGATCTGCTCAATGGCCTGTGGATCTTTGATTCTCGCTGGTTGAAAGATCGGCGCGCCCGGCGGTCGCGCCCTACCAATCAAAGCCGTTTTTATCGGCGGCGGTTCAATGCGCTGGTCGCGCCCGACTGGCTTATCCGGCTGAGTGACGACCGCAATGACTTCGTGCTCGGAGTTTAGTAATGCTCGTAGCGTCGGCACGCCGATTTCGCCCGTGCCGATGAAGATAATTCGCATGCCTCGAGAAGCCATCTAGTTAATGGTGGGGACGGACCGCCGGGCCGTCCATCCCTGAGGCGCGCCCGGCAGTCGCGCGCGTACCACCATTTGTTTTGGAATCTACCTACGCCGAACAGACACCGGCGCACGATGTGGTTGGGTAGCCGCTGCTTGCGCCATCATCTTGTCGCCAGCCGTGACTTCGCGCCGGCCTACTGACGATCCGCACCCCGTGCAGAGATAATCGAAGATTTCACGGTCAGGCAGGACTAACAAAAGCCGCTCGCGCACGGGCATCGCGGCTTTGCATTTTTCGCAATAAAGACTGGAAGCAGTGAAGCTTTCAAACTGCTGCTGGTTCATACGCGCCGTCGTTCACGCTCTTTAAGATATCGAGCAGAACTTTCACGGGCGGCTGAATCGCGTCAACTACACTTACCAGTTCTTTCGAGTAGTATGACAGTACCGGCTTGGATTCCTTCTCGTAGATATCAAGACGCCGCTTGATGACCTCTTCGTTTGCATCGTCGAGGCGATTCTCTTTCAGAGCGCGCTTCTTCAGCCGGTAAAACAACGTCTCGCGATCGGGGCACGCAAGATGGAACACTTTCTTCACGTAGATCATGTCATCCATAATCTTGGCCTGACCCACGTTTCGGGGAATGCCGTCCAATACGAGCGTGTCGATGTCCGGCTTGAACTTGTGTGCGTCTACGGCCGCATCGATCGCCTCTCGCCAGAGCTCCACTGTGATATCGTCCGGAACAAGCCGGCCTTTGCTCGAATATTCAAGGAAGGCTTTGCCGACCTTTGTGCGCGTATCGATGGAGCGGAATACGTCGCCGCAAGCGCAATGATAGTAACGCGGGATCGTGCCGAGTGTTTTGCCCTGCGTGCCTTTACCGCTGCCCGGCGCGCCAAAAAGGAGAAAGGTTTGGTATTTCATGCGAAATCTGCTTATACCGCGAAAGCAACTGGCCCGGCAAGCACCGTCATCCGAGCGAAATCAGCGAGCCGGTGAAGTTACCGCTCGCGGTTGCAACGGGACGTCCGACTCCGCTGCGACCAGCTCAAGAAGACGAAGAAATTACCGTGGGCTCTACATTCACCCGCCGGCCGCCGCGATCGAAGCGCACGCTCCCGTTTATCAGAGCAAAAATTGTGTAATCGCGACCGAGCCCGACGTTTCTTCCGGGCAAAAATCTTGTGCCGCGCTGACGCACAATGATGTTGCCGGCCACAACTGTCTCGCTGCCGAATTTTTTGACACCCAGCCGTTTGCTGACGCTGTCGCGCCCGTTTTTGACGCTGCCTTGTCCTTTTTTGTGAGCCATTGAAAGTCGTTACTCCTCAGTCTTTTTTGCCGCGGACTTATTCCCTCCCAAATTAATGCTTTTGATCTTGATACGCGTCAATTTGCGACGGTGGCCGACAGTGCGGTGATAGCCTTTGCGCCGCTTGTATTTGAACGCGACGACTTTCTTGTCCTTACGTTGTTCGAGAACTTCAGCGGTTACCTTTGCTCCAGAGACGAGCGGATCGCCGTGAGTCACGTCTTTTCCGTTCGCAAACAACAGTACATCCCCAAACGTAGTAGTTTTGCCCGGTTCGACGTCGAGAAGATCGACATCGAGCGTGTCGCCTTCCGCAACGCGAAATTGCCTGCCACCAGTTCTGATGATTGCGTAAGCCATAGTTTCTCTGGGGAGAAAAAGCCGCCCACAATTCCACATCTGACCGCGCTTGGCAAACGGAAAGCCGGGAGGCGATCGGGCTCGACTCTACGCGGCAGCTTTACCTGGTGCACCGATTAGCTCCGAATACAGAGCTTCATAATGCTGCGCGGACACGTCCCACGAAAAATTGCGGGCCATCGCGCGTTTCATCAGCTTCGTCCAAAGCGTCCGGTCGCAGAAGATTTGACGGGCACGTTTCATCGCGTCCCAGAAAGCGTCGCTTGAATATTCGTAACACAGAAAACCATAACCGCTGTCCGTGCTCGGATCGTAATCTTCGATGATCTCCTGAATTCCACCGGTCACGCGCGCAACTGGCAATGCGCCATATTTCAAGTTATACATCGCCCCTAGACCTGCCGGTTCGAAGCGAGATGGAATCAGGCTGATGTCCGTGCCTGCCTGAATTAAGTGGGCCACTTTCTCGTCGTAATCTTTTTGGTAAGCAAACTTGGTTGGAAATTTTCTGGCTGTGACCGCAAGCGCAGTTTCAAAGGCAGGATCGCCCTCCCCGAGAATGATCAAGCGAATATCGTCCCAAAGTAAGCGATCAAGAAGAGGCACGAGAATTTCGAAACCTTTTTCCTGGATTACGCGCGTTACCATCCCGAAAACCGGCCCGCGCGGCTCGAGCGCGAGGTTCATTTGCTGCAGAAGCGCTTCACGACAAACTTGTTTGCCGCGCAGGCGTTTCGCATCGTAGCGTGCCGGAAGCAAACGATCGGACGCCGGATTCCAGCGCGTGTAATCTACCCCGTCCAAAATTGCGCTGAGCCGATGCGCATTTTCTCGCAACACTCCATCCAGACCGCATGCACCTGCGGGTGTCAGGATTTCGCGCCGGTAATGCTCGCTCACAGTGGTGGTTCGGTCAGCGTAAAGAATGCCGCCTTTGAGAAAATTTAGCCGTCCGAAAAACTCTACGCCGTGAAGCGTAAAGAACTCCTCCGGCAAATTTGTGAGCTGAAAATCGAGTCCCCAGAAGCTGCCCTGGTCAGCAACGTGATGGATCGTCAAAACCGTGCTGAATGGCAGTCCGTGCGCATGCACAAAAACGGGCACCAACGCCGGCGCCCAATCGTGCACGTGCAGAATTTCCACTTGCGGTGTCAATCGCCGCGCCAGCTCGATGATTGCTTTGCAGAAAAAAATGAATCGCGCGGCATTATCTTGGTACGGCTTACCGTGCTCGCCATAAATTTTAGGCCGATCAAAAAATTCATCGCAGCGGATGAAGAACAGCTGCACGCCCCTTGCGCTTCGGCCTTCAAGGTAGCGCGCGACGTGCGTCGTAGCCCCGACTTGCACGTCGACAGTTATACCGGTGTCCTTTTTCTTAAACGCGCGATTTTCTCGAATCTCGGGATAGAACGGCAACGCCACGCTGACCTCATGCCCACGATCACGAAGCGCGCTCGGCAAGGCGTCCATGACGTCTACCAGCGCGCCCGCCCGCTGCATCGGGGGCCCCTCCGCGCTGCTCATCAGAATCCTCATTCGACCTTCGTTGTTTGACGTTTTCTTAAGTCTGCTTGCCCGACAAATATCGTTTTTTCACCCACTCGAGCGCTTCATCAGCCGTGCGTAGGCTTCCCTCCAGTTGGCGCGTCTCGACTGCCTCGAGGATCTCGCGAAATTCCGGGCCAGGCTTAAAACCGAGCGCGATCAAATCGTCACCGCGCACCAGCGGCGGCGGAATGATCGGTTCGTTAGCGAATTCTTCGCGTTTGCGCAGCAGAAATTCGTAATTGTCCAGTATGCGATGACTGCTTTCGCAATCAACTCGATGAAGCTCCAGCTCCTCGTTGAACGTTGGCCGCGCCATAAAGCGCTTCAATTTCGCCACGCGCATATTCGGCGTGTCCTTGAAAACCATGTGCTGCCTGACCATTTCAACTGTGGCTTCGATTTCGGCGCCTGAGAATCGCAAGCGACGCATGATTGCCTCCGTCATTTGCGCCCCGATTCGGTCATGTTCGTTGAAACGGCTGCGGCCCGTTTTATCCACGGTCGCGGTCACCGGCTTCGCCACGTCATGAAACAACACCGCGAAAACCAGCGGAACAGAAACTGTTTCAGGAAGCAACGACAACATCAGCCGGGTGTGCACGAAAACGTCGCCTTCGGGGTGAAATTGTTCGGGCTGCAAAACGCCTTTCATCGCGTCGAGCTCCGGCAGAATTGCGCGCATTAACCCGCTGGTATCGAGCAGATCCCATCCGCGCACGCGATTCGGTGACAAAAAAATCCGCACCAGCTCGTCGCGAATTCGTTCCGCGCTGATCTGATTGATTGAAGGCGCGCTGGCCAGAAGCGCGTCCCAGGTTTCCTTATGGATCTGGTAATCGAGCGCTGCGGCGAACCGCACGGCGCGCAGCATGCGCAAGCGATCTTCGGCAAATCTTTTCGCCGGATTGCCAATCGCGCGCACTAACTTCGCGGCGATGTCGAGCTGCCCGCCGACAAGATCAATGACCTCACCTGCGACCGGATCGTAAAACATGCCGTTAATGGTGAAATCGCGTCGCTTAGCGTCTGCTTCCGGCGAGGAAAAATGCACCGCGCTTGGATGCCTGCCGTCGACGTAAGCGTCATCGGAGCGAAACGTGGCCACCTCAAATTGAAAGCCGTCCTCCAGCACGATAATCACACCGAAATGCGCACCTACCGCGTACGTGCGCGGGAAAAGCGCCTGCACAGTTTCAGGGCGCGCGTCAGTGGCGATGTCGTAATCCTTAGGCGTCAAACCTCGCACCACGTCGCGCACGCAACCGCCTGCGAAGTACGCGATGTGCCCCTGTTCACGCAAGCGCGCTGCGACTTTACGCGCGGTGTTTTCCATGGACGAAGGGTTCATCGGACGAGAGGTAGGGGCGGTTCACCGGAACCGCCCACTCTACGCGCTATGACCATCACTGAGCGGGCGATTGAGGTCAATCGCCCCTACCTGCTGATTGTTCGACGCTGGCCTTCTCTTTCCGAAACGAATGAATGATAAACAGCACTACCGCAATTGAGATGCAGGAATCGGCGACATTAAACGCCGGCCAGGGATCGGCGTAGCGAACGTGCAGATTGAAAAGAAGAAAGTCGATCACGTGTCCGTAAAGCAGGCGATCTGTCAGATTTCCCAGAATGCCGGCGAGGAGAAGCGCCAGTGAGACATCCCGCCACAGGTCAGACCGCCGGGGTCGCACCAGCAGAACCGTCACAACGACCAATGCGATCATGGAAATTATGACGAAGAAAGTGTTGTTGCCTTTGAAAGATCCAAACGCGGCGCCGTCATTGGTGACGTTAACCAGATTGAAGAAGTCAGGCACGACACTGCGAGCATCGTACGGGCTGATGGAGCGCAGCACCCACTGCTTCGTCAGTTGGTCCAAAGCGTAGAGCGGAAGCGAAAGAAAGAGAATGAACCTCACGTTCGTCATTTGTTATTCCAAGCGGAGCGGAACGGATCGATGAATCCCGCGGCACTATCGAGCGTAACTTCACAGGATGTCCGGACTTTGCTCGACATGACGAGTTAATGCGCGCTCACAACGCTCTCGCACCGATCGCACAAATCCGGGTGCGCTTTACTCGAGCCGACAGTCGGCCGATGTCGCCAGCAGCGGGCGCATTTTTTGTAAAGAGTTTTCGTCACCGAAGCGGTCGCTTCGTTAGCCTGGTGAATTGTCAAATCGCTCAAAATAAAAAATTCCTCCAGTTCTTCCTTGGAGATTTTCTCTGTGACAGCGGAATCCGAATTCAAAACCACGCGGGCTTCCAACGTGTTGCCGATCAGTTTTTCCTGGCGTGCGTGCTCCATCGCCTGCCCGATGACGCCGCGCAATCTCAAAAGGTCATCAACCTGCTCGATTGCCTTGCGACCACGGGCCTGCGCCTGAGGAAACTCCTGCAGATGGATCGATGTTGTAGCCGGGGTCGGTGACACCGGTTGACCGGCATCGGCGTTGCCGACTATAGCTGAATGACGCCACGCTTCCTCAGCGGTGAAAACAAGAACCGGCGCGAGCAACGTGCAGAGTGCCTCGAAAATTTCGTGCATCGCTGCTTGGGTCGCGCGGCGGCGCGGCGAATCCGGCGCGTCGCAATACATCCGGTCTTTGGTGATGTCGACGTAGAGGCTGCTTAAATCCACAGCGCAAAACTGATTGAGCGCGTGGTAAACCTTGTGGAATTCGAATTTTTCATATGCGGACCGGCAAGTGCCGATGACTTCTTCTAATCGCTCCAGAATCCAGCGATCGATTAAGCTGGGTTCCTGCGTTCCTGATTCGAAATCATGCAAATTTCCCAGTAAGATCCGGAGGGTGTTACGAATGCGGCGGTAGGTGTCCCCGAGGCGCGTAAAAACGTCCGTCGTGTAGTCAATGCTGCTCGCCCAAAGCCGCAGCAGGTCGGCTCCATATTTACCGACGAAATGATCGGCGGCTGTTGGTTTCTCATATGTGCCCGATTTGGAAATCTTCTTCCCATCCAGATCGACCACAAAACCGTGAGTCACACACATTTTGTATGGCGCACGATTATTCAGCGCGATGCTCGTCATCAACGATGATTGGAACCAGCCGCGGTGTTGGTCGGTCGCCTCGAGATACATGTCGGCGGGATCGCGCAACTCCGGATGCAGCCCGCACACCGCCTTATGCGAAACGCCGCTGTCGATCCAGACGTCGATCGTATCGCTGCCTTTGGTCGTATCCGACGGCAAGCCAACTTCTCTTGCAAGAGCGGCATCATCCAATTCGAACCAGACATTTGAGCCGCGCTTAGCCACGAGATCGGCCAACTTGCGAATGATCTTTGGATCGAGAATTGCTTTGTCGTCTGCGGAATGGAAAACCGGCAACGGCACGCCCCAGCTGCGCTGTCGCGAGATCACCCAGTCGGGTCGTGATTGAACGGTTCCCGCGATGCGGTTCTCGCCCCATGCCGGGATCCATTTCACTTGATTGTGAACCGCTTCGAGCGCCCTGCCACGCAGCGCATCGATGCGGATGAAAAATTGATCGACATTGCGAAAGATGATCGGCGTTTTCGACCGCCAACAATATGGATATGAATGATGAAACTTTTCTTCGCCCAGAAGCATCCCGCGTTCGCGAAGCAATTGGACAATGTCAGGGTTCGCGTCGAAAACGTACTTGCCGGTCAGGTTCGGCAAACTCGCTTCATCCGTGAACCGCCCATGATCATCGACCGGCGATAAAATCGGAAGGTTGCGTTCCATTCCCAAAACGTAATCGTCCGCTCCATGACCGGGTGCGATGTGCACGGCGCCGGTGCCGGAGTCCATCGTGACAAAACCGGCCGTGAACACCGGGATTTCGCGATCCAGAAATGGATGCCGCGCCTTGACTCCTTCGAGATTGGTCCCGGCAAATGAGGCGAGCGGTTTTCCGGCTGGCTCAAATCCTGTGGCTGCAGAAAAGCGAGGAACAAGCTTCTCTGCCAAAATCAAAGTAGTGCGACCGTCCCGGTTGCGAGGATCAGGCAAGCCGGAGGCATGCGCTACTCCGAATTCCTGGACAACGTAATTCGCCTTGGGATCGACAGCGATGGCGAGATTGGCCGGCAATGTCCAGGGAGTTGTGGTCCAGATGGCAATGCTTGTACCCTCCGGCGCGCCCGGCGGTCGCGCGCTACCAATGATCGGAAATTTGACGTAAACGGCGGTGTCATCTCGCTCCTGATATTCCACTTCCGCCTCGGCGAGGGCGGTCTGCGCGCCGGTGCTCCAGAACACCGGCTTCTGGGCCTCGTACACCAAGCCTTCCTCCACGAAAACCGCAAAGGCACGCAAGATTTCCGCTTCGTATTTGGGATCCATCGTCAGATACGGATGTTCCCAGTCGCCGAACACGCCGAGCCGCTTGAATTGTTCTCGCTGGATATCGATGAATTTTCGCGCAAACGCTTCGCACCTTTTGCGGACCTCCAGTGGAGAAAGCTCGCGCGATTCCTTGACCACTTTGTATTCGATTGGAAGACCATGACAATCCCAGCCAGGGACGTACGGCGCGCGTTTACCGAGCATGGTCTGGGATCTCACAACAAAATCCTTGAGGATTTTGTTGAGAGCCGTGCCCATGTGAACGTCGCCGTTAGCAAAAGGCGGGCCGTCATGCAAAACAAACAGTTCGCGGTCCTCTCGCGATTTCTGAATCTCCTGGTAAAGCTTCGTCTCTTCCCAACCCCTGAGCATTTCCGGCTCGCGCGCGGCAAGGTTTGCCTTCATCGGAAAATCCGTGCGCGGCAGGTTCAATGTGTCTTTGTAATTCTGGGTCATGCCAAGCGGGGCGACGCTAACATCCGACAACCCGCGAAGCAATGCGGTGACAGGTATGATCTCGACACCGCGAGAAGCGCGATCACCTCAAACTGAAAACGCGTCGGCGACTAATCGGGCTTGCTCGCGTTTGTGTCGGGCGAGTGAACCGACCGCGGGACTGGCGCTGGCTTCACGGCCGGCGTAAGCGATCTCCGTGCAGAAAAGCGTTCGCAATCGCGGCTCGATGAAAGTCCAGGCACCCATGTTTTCCGATTCTTCCTGACACCAAACGAACTTCGCGCTCTTTGAAAATGGCTTGAGCATTTCGCGCAGCTTTTTTTCCGCCAGTGGATAAAGCTGCTCGATCCGGATGATCGCCGCGTCCGCAATCCTGCGATCGTTTCGGTACTTCAGCAGATCGTAATACACTTTGCCGCAGCAAAAGATGATTCGTTTCACATCCTCCACTGGACCGACGTCGAGCGATCCGAGGATTTCTTCGAACCGCCCATGGATGAATTCTTCAGCTGGCGACGATGCATAGTTCGCGCGCAACAGACTCTTTGGCGTAGCGATGATGAGCGGCTTGATGAAATCGCGTTTCATCTGGCGGCGCAGCACGTGGAAATACTGTGCAGCGGTCGTTAAATTGCAGACTTGAATGTTGTCCTCGGCACATTCTTGAAGAAAGCGCTCGATGCGAGCACTTGAGTGTTCTGGGCCCTGGCCTTCATACCCATGAGGAAGTAACAGCACAATTCCACTGGGCCGTTGCCACTTCGACTCCGCTGATACGATGAATTGATCGATAATGGTCTGGGCACCATTCGCAAAATCGCCGAATTGCGCTTCCCACAGGCAAAGCATTTTTGGATACTCAAGCGAGTAACCGTAATCGAACCCGAGCACGGCGGCCTCGGAAAGCGGGCTGTTGTAGATGCAGATGCGCGCTTGCTTTTCAGCGAGGTGCATCAACGGCACGTACGGTTTGCCCGTCTTAGCGTCGTAAAGCACTGAGTGCCGTGTGCTGAACGTGCCGCGCGAACTGTCCTGACCCGATAACCGAATCGGAATTCCCTCAAGAAGCAGCGACCCAAACGCGAGCGCTTCGGCGAAATGCCATTCGTACGGGCCGCCGTGCTCGAAGACTTTGCGCTGATGATCGAGCACGATGCGTTGAATCTTCGGCTGGACCTCGAAACCCTCCGGAACATGCGTCAGACCCTCGACGATCGTTTTCAGCGTTTTCTCACTGATCGCAGTCGGCTCGGACTCGCTCGTGTATTCAGGTTGAAAGATGGCCGTTGATTCTCTGAATTTAGCTTTCTGGTTCGCTCTGCGTTTTTCGATCGCGTTCACTTCATCGCGCGTCATTTCCAGTCGCAGGTCGAACTCGGTCTCCAGCGAAGCCGCGTCGTCTTCGCTCAGCGTTCCGGCATCGAGCAACTCGCGTTTATAAAGCTGGGTGACAGACGGACGTTTTTCGATCTTTGCGTAGAGATCCGGCTGTGTGAACGACGGTTCGTCGCCTTCGTTGTGGCCATAGCGGCGATAGCAATACAAGTCGATGACTACATCGCGTCCGAATCGCTGGCGGAAATCGAAAGCCAAATCGCTGACAAACTTCACTGCGAGCGGGTCATCGCCGTTCACATGAAAAATCGGTGCCTCAATCATTTTCGCGATATCCGTGGCATAACGAGATGATCGCGCGTCTTTCGGAAGGGTAGTGAAACCGATTTGATTGTTCACTACGACATGAATAGTGCCGCCGGTGCTGTAACCGTGTAACTGCGACAAAGTCAGCGTCTCCGCCACGATGCCCTGGGCGATAAAGGCCGCATCGCCGTGTACGAGCAGCGGCAAAACTTTTTTACGGTGCTCGATATCGCCGCGAATTCGTTGCCGCGCGCGCGCTTTCCCTTCGACGACTGGATCGACAGCTTCCAGATGGCTAGGGTTCGACGAGAGTCGGATCTCAACCTCGCCGCCCGAAGCGAGCCTGCGCACGGCCTGATAACCGAGATGATATTTCACGTCGCCATCGCCAGCCACCAAATCGGGAATGTAATTCTCACTAAATTCGGTGAAGATGACTTTAAGCGATTTGCGCAGAAAATTCGCAAGCACATTGAGGCGCCCGCGATGCGCCATGCCCATGCAAATCTCCTCAACGCCGCCATCCGGACATTTGTGCAGGATTGTTTCCAGAGCGACCATCAGCGTTTCCGCTCCCTGTAACGAAAAGCGTTTCTGTCCCACGTAGCGGGTATGCAAAAAAATCTCGAACGATTCGGATTCGAGCAACGCCCGCAACAGTGCGACTTGGACCGCACGAGGCGTTGAATGTTTGTGCGGACGTGTTTCCAGTCGCCGGCGGATCCATTCGCGGACGTGTGGATCTTGAATATGCATGAACTCGGATCCGATCGAGTCGGCATAAATTCTGTCCAGCCCGGCGACCATTTCGCGCAACGTCATCGGCCGATTGTCGAGGAAGAACTTTGATGAAACGCAAAGATCGAAGTCCGAGTCGGTAAACCCAAACTCGCTTAGACGCAGCAATGGATTTGCCGGCCGCGTCTCTGCCAGGGGATCTATGCGCGCGATCGTGTGACCCAGCGTGCAATAAGCGTAGACCAGGCCGTCGACACGCGTCTGCAATGCTGCTTCGCGAGCTTCGACCTCGTTTTCGGTAGTCCCATTACGCTCCGGAAGATTCCCCAGTTCGAACCCTTCAAAGAACGCAGACCAACCCGAATCGACCGAATCAGGGTTCTGCTGCCAAAGGCGATACTTGTCTTCGATCAGGTGAAGATTTGCGCGAGCGTCAATTGATGTGCGCATAATGAATTAATCTCGGATGATTGCGCGTAGCGGCAAGTTGACAGTCCAAAGGCCGCTTCGTTACTTGCTGCGCGTATGCGTCTGAAAAATCGTGCTGTCTGCGTGGTCGCGGCTTTGTTCACAGTCGCGGCTTCACCGTCGTGTTTCGGACAGGCCGATCCGGCTTCGGAACCAGCTGTTTTGGCTGTGGCCAAGGTTTTGCCTGCGGTAGTGAATATCAATACCGAGCGCGTGGTTCGACGCACCGTGCGCGACCCGTTCGACGATTTTTACTCGCAATTCTTTGGATACAATCGGTTTCGACCGCGCGAAGTACGTCAGACTCTTCAAAGTCTCGGGTCGGGATTCGTCATCGATCCAACTGGTTACATCGTGACGAACCAGCACGTCGTGGAGCGCGCTGCGGATTTAAAAATTCACGTAACGACTAACGACGGGAAAACCTACCGCGCTCGTTATATTGCCGGCGATGACAAGAACGATCTTGCGTTTATCAAGATCGACGCGCAACCCGATTTCCCTTTTATCAATCTCGACAATATCTCTCCGAACTTGCTGGGCCAAACCGTGATGGTCGTCGGTAATGCGGCGGGCTACGGCAGCTCTATCAGCCGCGGTGTACTGAGTGCAGTCAAACGCGATATCACCGTGGATGAGACCGAGTACAAGGGTTTAGTGCAGACCGACGCGGCAATCAATCCTGGCAATAGCGGCGGCCCTGTAATCGATCTCTCCGGTCGATTAGTCGGTATCGCCTCCGCAAAGATGGCGTTTACGCCACAAGGCGTTCCCACTCAGGGATTGGGGTTCGCCATTCCGGCCGATGTCGTGCGCGACAGCGTCAATCGCTTTAAGCAAGTGGCGATGAAGCAGGGCAAAGTTAAAGGCTCGCCTGCGCCTGCCGAACCCGGCAGTGCTCGCGCCGAGAAACTATTCGGAATGCAGCTGCAAAACTTGAGTTCGGAATTGAGCGATGCGCTAGGTTATCTCCGAGGCCGTGGAGTTTTAATTACGGCTGTAGAACCGGACACCCCGGCAGATAGCGCCGGAATTAAGCGCGGAATGGTCCTGTACCGCGTTAATAAATCGACCGTCTCTTCTGTGAGAGAGGCCGACGAGGCGCTAGGAGCGGCCGATAGCGGAGCAAACGTGGAGTTTACCATCGGCATAATCCGCGCGCGTGGAGAGAATCATGAGCTCGCCACGCTAACTCTCAAAGCGCGGTAAAAAAATTGGCAACGCAATCGCGGTTCGGTTGTCTCATCGAAGTGTCGCAAAATGATCAAAGTTGAAAATTTGACGAAAAGGTACGCTGGTCAGACCGCTATTCAGGATTTGAATTTCGAGGTTAGCCGGGGCGAGATCATGGGATTTCTCGGGCCGAATGGCGCCGGCAAAACCACGACCATGCGCATCCTGGCAGGCTTCATGCCGCCGACTTCCGGCCGCGCGAGCATCGCCGGCTTTGACGTTTTCGAACAGTCGCTTCAGGCGCGGTCGCACGTTGGCTACATGCCCGAAAACGTTCCGCTCTATAGCGACATGCGTGTGACGGAGTACCTCAACTATCGCGCGGCGCTCAAGAGTGTGTCGCACCGTCGCATTGCAGAACGGGTTGGCGACGTGAAGGAACTTTGCGGTCTGAAGGAGGTTGAACGAAAAGTCATCGGCACGCTATCCAAAGGCTATCGCCAACGCGTCGGTCTGGCGGATGCTTTGTTAGCGGAACCCGACCTTCTCATTCTCGACGAACCGACGATTGGTCTCGACCCAAATCAAATCCGACAGGTGCGGGAGTTGATTAAGAACCTGGGCAAGCAGCACACGATTTTGCTCTCCACCCACATCTTGCCCGAGGTGGAAATGACGTGCAGCCGGGTAATAATCGTTCACAAAGGTCGAATCGAAGCGTGCGATACACCGGAGAACTTGTTGGGGAAAATCAGACAAGCCGGCGGCGTAGAGCTTGAAGCGAAGGTCGGAAACGACAACGGCGAGGAGCAATTGAAAAAGATTTCGGGCGTTCGAGACGTGGTGACGAACGGTGAGGACGATTGGAAGAGATTCTCGTTAAGAGTCGAATCAGGTGCAGACGTGCGCGAAGAGGTTTTCCGGCTCGCCATTGAACGCCACTGGGCCGTGCGCGAACTTACTCAGCGCCGCGGAACGCTCGAAGATGTCTTCGTCGAGCTGACCCATCCGGATCTGGTTTGAGATCAATGATAATACGGAGAGCGATCGATGCGTAAGTTTTATACCCTGCTCGCCCGCGAAGTGCGCAGCTATTTTTACTCCCCGATCGCGTACGTCGTGATGATCTTTTTTCTGATCATCAGCGGGATCGATTTTTATTTCCAGGTCTCGTTCATGAACCAGCGCCAGGTGCAATACACAATTCAGGAAGCGTTTTTCAACTCAGTGTTTTTTTGGTTCGCGTTCGTTCTGATTTTTCCGTTGATCACAATGCGCTTGTTTGCCGAAGAATTTAAGCTCGGCACGATCGAGCCGCTCACGACTGCGCCTGTTCGCGACTGGCAGGTAGTGCTCTCTAAGTTTTTTGGCGCCCTTGTGTTTTACCTGATCCTCTGGATCCCAACGCTTATTTATTTTTGGATTTTCGCGAGAGTAACAAACCAGCCGGCTGCCCACTCTCCGGGAGCCTATTTCGGCTCTTACCTGATGCTTTTGTTGCTTGGAATGTTTTACCTTTCCATTGGTTGCCTAACATCGGTCCTGACGCGGAACCAGATTATTGCAGCGATCATTTCATTCTGCGCAATTACGCTGCTGTTTTTCCTCGGCCTGGTGCAGTTCATCCTACTCGATGTAACCTCCGCGACGCGCGATTTGCTGGGGTATTTTTCTGCGATCGAACACATGGGAACGTTCTCGCGAGGTATCATCGACATGCGGCCGATCGTTCTCTACGTGAGCATGACCATTGTCGTGCTGATGCTCACGTATCAGGCGTTTCAATCCCGGAAATGGAGACTCTAAGATATGGCTGAGCCACGCACGCGCCGGAGAACTAAAATTGGCCGAGTCCGGATTGGTCTGAACGTAGTCGTCCAGGTCGTGCTGATCCTGTTTCTCGCCGCAATGGTGAACTCGCTCGCCTTCAAACACTACAAACGTTGGGATTTTTCGCGCGATCAAAAATATGCGTTGTCAGACAAGACGAAGCGTTTCCTTGACACGCTCAAGGGCAAGATGCGTATCACGGTTTTCTTTTCGCCCAACACGCCGATCACCGCCGATCTTCAGAATCTGCTGACGGAATATCAGTACGCCGGGAAAGGAAAGATCGACGTCGAGCAAATCGATCCGGAGCGCAGTCTTTCCCGGGCCAAGGAGTTGTTCGATAAATACAAGGTCGTCACCGACGAGAGTCTTCTGGTGCTCGACTACGACGGCCGCAACAAAACAGTGAAGGCATCGGAGATGGCCGATGTTGACCAGAGCGGGATGGCGATCGGCGAAGGTCCGCGGGTCGCCGCATTCAAAGGCGAGCAGGCGATCACCAGCGCGATGATCGATCTTGTCGAAGGGAAAAAGAAAACGCTGGCATATGTCATGGGTCACAAGGAACCGGCGCTTTCGGCGCCCACGAGTCCGGTCTCGCTGCTGAAAACCTTTATCGAGAATGAGAACATCAAGTTTCAAGAGCTGAACCTTCTCGATCAGCCTGCAATTCCGGCTGACATAAATGCAGTGATGATCATTGGGCCACAGTACGATTTTTCCGATCGAGAAATGCAAGTGCTGCGCGATTTCTGGGACAAACAGGGACGCATCGTAGTTTTTGTGGATCCGGCAGCGAATACACCCAGACTACGTGCCTTTCTTGATGAGTTGGGCGTCAAAGTAAATGACGACAGACTCATGGTTTTCGTGCGCACAGGTATTCAAGAGCTCGCGCTGACAAGAGATGTACAGGCGCATTTCCTCGGCGACAGCCCAGTCACGAAGCGGCTGGCGGATGTTCGGGCAATTTTTGTTGGAGGTACGGCTTCACTCACGCTGGATCCGAACCGCGGGCGAGCTGTTAACATCCGGCTGGAGCCGCTCATCCAAGCAGAAAAGGGTTACTTTGCCGAGACTGATTACAACTCAGACAATCAGGTAAAGCTGCAGGCAGACGCCCAAAAGGCCGCGACGCCCAAAAGGCCGCGGATGTGCCGCTAACAATCGCTGCGTCAGCGGAAAAAGGCGGCAGCGCCGATGCTCGCGTGCAGGTGAATTCGTCGCGGCTCGTCGCAGTGAGCAACGCTACATTCGTTCAAGACAGTGCAATCATGCAGGATCAGGCGGCGCTCGATTTTGTTTCCGGTGCAGTGAACTGGCTGTTGAGTCGCGAACAATTGATCGGTATCGCGCCAAAAATTCCGAAGCCTCTCACGTTCAGCCTTGATCCGGAAGGATTGCGTCGGTTGCGCTGGATCCTTCTCGTCCTGATGCCGCTGATTCCGGCCGCCATCGGAACAGTGGTTTGGTGGCAACGTCGCGTCTGACATGAATTGGAAGAACACGCTCATCCTGGCATTCATTGCGCTCGCCGGTGTCGCTTATTTCAGATTCTT
This sequence comes from Verrucomicrobiota bacterium, assembly GCA_003219945.1. Taxonomy (GTDB): domain Bacteria; phylum Verrucomicrobiota; class Verrucomicrobiia; order Chthoniobacterales; family UBA10450; genus Udaeobacter. The sequence goes on from QHQV01000306.1 coordinate 18,864, forward strand.
CGAAATGAAGTGGCCAGGCACAGAAGAAGCCCGGCGTCAGTCGCAGAACATGGTCAACGTTGATCGAACGAAGATCGACGGAATTGTGATTCAAAACGGCGACCAAAAGATCGAGATCCGGCGCCGCGACAACAAATGGCGCCTGGAAACGCCTATCAAGGACCAGGCCGATAGCGCGTTAGTTGAAACTTTGTTGTCGGACTTGGAGAACTGGCAAAAGGAGGGAACCATCCCCGCCAAAGAAATCGATGCCGATAAAAGCAAGCTCGCTGAGTACGGCCTGAACAATCCGAAGCTGAAATTGAAATTGCTCGGGCATGATCGGCCGCCGGAAATCTTGTTCGGCAAAGACGCTGCGATGGAAGGCAGAATGTATGTGCGGTTCCAGAACTCGAAGGAAACGTTTCTCGCCGGCCAATCAGTCAAGAAAGACATCGACAAGAAGCCGGAAGAATTCCGGGATAGAAAACTGACCGACCTGAGTAATGCGCAGGTGCGCCGGGTGGTATTGAAAACGCCGGCAGGCGAAATCGAACTGGAAAAAAAAGATACGCACTGGGAAATCCTCAAGCCGCTGCGCGCGCGCGCTGATGACCAAAAGGTTAACGACCTGATTTCGCAGGTCACTTCCGCGCACATTGGACAATTTGTAGCTGACGATCGTGGCGACCTGCGTCTTTATGGACTAGCGGAACCGCGCGGATCAATCACGTTGTTCGATCAGGAGCAGAAAAAAGATCAGAAAGTCGAAATCGGCGAGTCCATCAAAGTCGCCGACCGGGAGGACAAAGGCCAGACGCTGCAAATCGGCGCGATACCCGAGAAAGAAACAGACCAAATCTATGTGCGATTTACCCCTCGTGGCTCTGTTTACACGTTGCCGAAAAAAATTGAAGAGATTCTTAACACGAAGCCGGCGGAGTTGCGCGACAATCACC